>JADFSL010000023.1 GCA_022560785.1 Patescibacteria group bacterium | reverse complement strand
ATAACTATTGTACTTACTCCACTGTGGCTGCCCGCAATACTCTTTGCTGTTTTTTGGCACCTGTGGCTTAATTACATTCGCTCCGAGGCAATCAAAAATGACACATATACATTGCTTGAAATACGTTTACCGCGAGAAATTTCTAAATCGCCACTTGCGATGGAAACAGTACTTTCTGGTATGCATATCGGTATTGGAGAAACAACTTTTATCGACCGATACTGGGCAGGAAAGACACGTCCGTGGTTCTCACTCGAAATAGTTTCAATAGAAGGTGAAATTCATTTTTTCATATGGACAAGAACATTTTTAAAAGAGCTTATAGAATCACAAATTTACGCGCAGTATCCAACTGTAGAAATTTATGAAGTTGAGGACTATGCCTTGCCGATAGCGCTTGATCTTGAAAAAACCAATTTGTGGGGATGTGATTTTAAATTATCAGAACCAGACCCTATACCGATAAAAACCTATATAGACTATGGCTTAGACAAAGACCCAAAGGAGGAATTTAAAATAAATCCACTTGCGTCACAACTTGAATTTTTCGGCTCGATTGGAAAAGGGGAGCAACTATGGATGCAGATTATCATTCGTGTAAATAGAAATGAAAAACACAAAGCAGGAACACTCTTTGGGAAAAAGGGATGGAAAGATGAAGCACAGGAGGAAATAGACAAAATTATTAAAGCGGCAACTTTTAAAACCGAAGATATAAAAATGCCCACAGTACTCAATTTGTCAAAAGGGCAAGCAGAAAATGTTGCGGCAATAGAGCGCTCAATATCAAAATTGGGGTATGATTGCGGAATAAGAGGAATATACTTTGCAGACAAAGACAAATTTAATCCAAAGAACATTGTTGGACTCGTTCACGTGATGAAACAATACAGCTCAAATACACTAAACAAATTTGGTCCAGCAAGATGGATGATACCGTTTAACTA
The DNA here is from genome assembly GCA_022560785.1 of Patescibacteria group bacterium. Classification (NCBI taxonomy): domain Bacteria; species Patescibacteria group bacterium. The sequence continues at coordinate 9,488 of JADFSL010000023.1, read as the reverse complement.
CCCATGGCAGGATTTTCGCGGTAAAAGGCAAAACCGGGCTCGACACCAACTTTTGGAAGCATATAAACGTCGTTCATATTTCCACCCACCATTTAAAACTCAACCTTTTGTACTCAGCACTGAGGAACTTGCAACATTGTTTCATTTTCCAGGAGAGGTGGTGCAAACTCCTACGTTAAGCAGGGTGCCCTCAACAAAATCAGAAGCCCCTTCAAATCTTCCAACATAATACTTATGCCACCAGACTTTGAATTAAAACCAGAAAGGGAAGTAAGGCAAGAAATAAAACGATTTCACTTTGACCTTCGTAGACTTCCGGAAAACAAGGAGAGACGCAGTAAACTTTTTTTTACGGTTACGCTTATTGTGTTTTTACTCTTTTACACATTTGTGTACAGCTCACCACCATCATTTCCAGTGGGTAAAATTGTAACAGTTGAAGAAGGGGCTAGTCTTGGAGATATAACAGAGTTGTTTGAAGAAAATAGCGTGGTGAGGTCTGCGTTATGGCTTAAAGCAATTATACGAGTTGTTGGAATGCAAACAGGTGTCCATGCAGGAGATTATTTTTTTCCAAAAAGAAAAAATATACTTGGAGTTGCACGAATGATTACCACGGGCAATTTTGAACTGGATTCTCTTCTAGTCACCATTCCTGAAGGGACAATGGTGAGAGAAATGGAAACAATTTTCGCGAGCAAATTTTCTGATTTTGACAGCAAGGAATTTTTGGATAAGGCAAAGAAAAAAGAAGGATATCTGTTTCCCGATACCTATTTTTTCCTCCCAAATGTAGAAGCGGAAGAAATAATAAAAACACTTGAATCAACTTTTTTTATAAAAATAGCTGAGCTGGAGGATGATATAAAAAAATTTGGGGAACCACTCCACGATGTTGTGATAATGGCATCAATGCTTGAAAAAGAAGCACGAACTACTGAAACAAGGCGTATTATATCTGGCATACTCTGGAAACGGATTGATATAGGCATGGCACTTCAGGTTGATGCAACGTTTGGCTACACCATCGGAAAAAACACATATCAGCTTACTCTGGAAGATTTAGCGATGGATTCTCCATACAATACCTATAAGTATGCCGGACTGCCTATCGGACCCATAACAAACCCCGGATACGATTCGCTTTATGCAGCGGTAAATCCTATTCAGTCAGAGTATTTGTACTTTCTCTCCGACAGAAATGGCATAATGCATTACAGTAAGACATTTGATGAACACAAAAGAAAGAAAAGTCTATATGTGAATTAAAAATACTTTGCGCGATAGCGTGCCACTACCACTTGGTGTTTAGACTGTAAATGGGTTTGGTCGTGCTATATTACAGCAAATGAACAATCAAAATGACAAAAAAAAGGTATTTGTTGCACTCTCTGGCGGAGTAGACTCTTCGGTTTCTGCGGCGCTTTTGAAACAGGCTACACCAAATAATTTTGAAAAATTATTTGGTCGCCCGACCCCTAAGGGGTTTAGGGGTTATGACGTAACAGGCGTGTTTATAAAGGTATGGCACCCAGAGTTTTTGCCGTGTACATGGAAGGAGGAACGACGCGATGCCATGCGAGTATGTGCACATTTAGGCATTTCGTTTCTTACATTTGATTTGGAAAAAGAATACAAAAAAGAAGTTGTGGATTACATGGTGCATGAGTATAAAACTGGGAGAACCCCCAACCCAGACGTTATGTGTAATAAATATGTAAAGTTTGGAGAATTTTTCAAACAATCTATGAAAATGGGAGCCGATTACATAGCTACAGGGCATTATGCACGCGTAAAGTTTAATGAGAAATCAGGAACATATCATTTGCTCAAAGGGATTGATTCAAATAAAGACCAGTCATATTTTTTGTGGACTCTTACACAAGATGTGTTAAAGAGGACATTATTTCCGGTTGGGCAATATGCAAAGCCGCAAGTGCGAAAGCTTGCAGAAAAATTTGGTCTTGCGACAGCAAATAAAAAAGACAGCCAAGGACTGTGTTTTATTGGTAAACTCGATATGAAAGATTTTCTAAAGGGTTTTATTAATGAAAAAGAAGGAGTGGTGCTTACCCAAGAGAAAGAAGTGATTGGTGTTCACAATGGAGCGGCGTTTTATACCATTGGACAGCGCCATGGGTTTACTTTGACAAAGCAAAATCCAGAAATGTCTCCATATTATGTCATTGATAAGGAAACGAAAGGCAACACAATCACTGTATCTCCAATAGTTACAATACAAAATAAAGATACGGTTAAACTTGAAAATACAAATTGGATTGGGGATTCCCCTCAAGAAACAAACATATACGAAGCCCGCACAAGATATCGGCAGAAATTATCACTGAGTGAAGTTTCAAACACATCTGGAAATCACACAATGATTACATTTTCAAATGCATTACCGCTTTCACCGCCGGGTCAGTCCCTAGTGCTCTATGATAATGAGCGGTGTATGGGTGGAGGAATCATTATGTAATGGTCATCCCCAGACAAGTCTTTTGTTATTTTACTGACGGGCGTATAATAAACATATAGTATGGAAGAAGAGAATTCACAAAAAATATCTGTATCGCTAATTGCGGTGCTTATCGTATTTGGGCTTATGTTGCTTGGGTACGCTGCTTATTCAAAAGATGGGCGGTTTAGTTTTGACCAATACAAAAAAGACAAAATACAACAAGAAGACAATCTATCGACAAAAAGTGCCGGGAGTTTAGCAATAACACACTTCTATTCGGACGGAGAGCACACCTACTTTGGACACATTGAAACTCCTACACCATGCCACGAGCTGAGCTCACAGATACAAGTAAGACAGACCAAGCCTGAACAGGTGACCTTGTCATTTGAGACAAAAAGTATTGCCGGGGCATGTGCCCAAGTTATTTCTAAGCAAGCTTTTGCCCTTACATTCAGTGCAGAGAGAGATGCTGTCGTCAGGGCGATTTTCAATGGTGAATTATTTGACCTTGAAGTTACCGAAGTATCGTCACTTGAGGGACTATAAAACATTTAGACTATAACGAAAGATGCTCATAACCAAACTGGATGGTAATAAAGAAGCATTTGATTCCTCGAAGCTTCGTGCATCGCTTATAAAAGCGGGAACTTCGGAAGCTGAGTGTGATAAGGTGATACAAAAAATAGAATCTGAACTTAAAGAAGGAATGAATACTTCGCTCATTTATCGACGAGCATATACTCTTCTCAAAAAACAGGAAAAGGGAATAGCTGCACGGTATTCAATGAAGCGGGCAGTTCTCGATCTGGGTCCCTCTGGTTTTCCATTTGAACAGTTTATCGCTGAAATTTTTAAAAAGTGGGGGTATTCCACTGAAGTTGGTAAAATAATAAAAGGAGCGTGTGCAAAGCACGAAATAGATCTCTATGCACACAAAGACGGTAAAAACATTGCCGCAGAAATGAAATTTCATAATAAACTGGGGATCAAGTCTGATTTAAAAGTGGCTTTGTATGTACATGCTAGGTTTGAAGATATACAAGCAAACAGTAGCAACACAAGTCCAATAGATGAACGGTGGCTTGTTACTAATACAAAGTTTACCCACAACGCAATCAAGTACAGCAAATGCGTGGGTCTCCGCACCGTCTCATGGAGCGATCCTCCCTCTGGAAATTTAAATAATCTCATAGAAGAGTCAGGAATACAGCCACTGACGAGCTTAACCACACTTTCAAAACAGGAAAAAAGAGCACTAATGGAACGCGACGTAGTGTTATGCAGATCGCTTTTTGAAAAACAGGATATGATGAAAAGTTTAGGTTTTTCAGATAGTAAGATAGAAACAGTGCTCAGCGAAAGCCGGTCTCTTTGCGGTTCTCGCAATACAAAGTAAAGCAGCAGTTCAGATATCTGTTGTGCTATACTGTTTTGGATGGCAGTGTACAATCCAAATCGATCGGAAAATTGGAACTATGGCGGCAAAAACTGGCGTCTTTCTCGTTCTAAAATAGACTTTTTTATAGAATGTCCTCGGTGTTTTTATCTTGATAATAAACTTGGTACAAAAAGGCCTCCAGGGTACCCACTCAGTTTAAATATCGCTGTTGACACGCTTCTCAAGAAAGAGTTTGATATTCATCGTGCAAAAAAAATAGCACATCCTCTTATGGAACAGTACAACATAGATGCAGTGCCATTCCAACACAAGGATATGGATTTATGGCGGGATAATTTCAAAGGAATTCAGTGCAAACATGAAGAGACAGGATTTAGCGTTTCGGGTGCGATAGATGATGTGTGGGTTACTCCTGCCGATGAATTGATTATTGTGGATTATAAAGCGACAAGTAAAAATGGAGAAGTAAATTTAGATGCCCCGTGGCAAGATGGATATAAACGACAAATGGAAGTATATCAATGGTTGTTTCGGCAAAATGGATTTAATGTTTTAGACACTGGATATTTTGTATATGTAAATGGAAAAACCGATGTAGAAGCATTTGATGGAAAATTAGAGTTTGATGTTAAGGTTCTCTCGTATACAGGCAAGGACGATTGGATTGAATCAACACTAACGAAAATAAAATCGTGCTTAGATTCAAGCATAATTCCTGCGTCAGGAGAAGATTGTGAGTATTGTCCATACAGAGAAGCTTCCGGCAAAAAGTTACAGAAGTTACAAAAATTACACCCGGCGAATACAAAACTAAAACAGGAAGATAAAACTAAAATAGATACCGGAACACTTTTCTAGCATGACTTTTACTCAGCGTGTAAATCAGATAGTGTCTCGCATTCCGAAAGGGGAAACACTTTCATATGGTGAGGTTGCGGCGTTGGTTGGCAATGGTAAGGGGGCGCGAGCTATCGGATCAATAATGAACAAAAACACCAGTCCCTATATCCCATGTCATAGAGTTATACGCTCTGATGGAAGTGTCGGTGGATACAACCGAGGAACTGAAGCTAAAATGAAAAAGCTAAAATCGGAAAACGCACTATGAATACAAAGAAAAATTTGATTGAACACCTTGAAGAAAATACCCAAGTGTTTAAAAGAAAGGAGTTTGCCGATGCGTTTGAACATATAGACAGAGTGGATTTTGTCATCGATGACTGTAAAGTTGAAGCGTATGAGGATTACCCACTTCCGATAGCAAAAGAACAATCAATCTCTCAACCAACAACAGTTGCATTTATGCTTGAACTTCTTAGTCCTGAGAGAGGTGAAAAGATTCTGGATGTTGGTTCCGGCTCTGGTTGGACCACAGCTATCATTGCACATATTATCGGTGAAAAGGGATATGTGTGGGGAGTCGAACTACTTCCAGATCTTGTCTCATTTGGCAGAAAAAATATCAGTAAGTATCATTTTAAAAATGCAGAAATTTTGCAGGCAGGAGACATACTCGGACTTCCGCACGAAGCTCCATTTGATAAAATTTTAGTATCCGCTTGTGCCGATAATATACCACAGGAGCTTATGGAACAGCTCAAAGAAGGAGGAATTATGGTTCTGCCGATTGGCGATTCAATTTGCAAAGTTGAGAAAAAAAGCGATGGAGTAGAGATAAAGCATTATCCCGGTTTTGCTTTTGTGCCACTTATAACAAAATAAACATGTCCAGCAAAACGGAGCAAATGAAAAAAATTAAAGATGAAATAGTTGAGTTAACGACATCTCCGCTCTATGAGGCGCGAAAGTCAAACAACTACTATCCTGTTATCGGAGAAGGAAGTCACGATGCAAAAATAATGTTTATAGGTGAGGCCCCAGGCAAAAACGAAGCACAGACAGGCCGTCCATTTTGTGGAGCGTCTGGGAAAATCCTTGATGAACTTCTGGAATCCATAAACATCCCCAGGGAGGAGGTTTACATTACCAATATTGTGAAAGACCGACCTCCGGAGAACAGAGACCCGCTTCCTGATGAAATTACCGTGTACGCTCCATTTTTGGATCGACAGATTGAAATTATCCAACCTAAAGTGATTGCGACACTGGGACGATTTTCAATGGAATACATCATGCGAAAATTCGGACTTGAAAAAGACCTCCAACCGATAAGCAAAATGCATGGATTAACATTACTCGTCGCATCACTTTTTGGTAACATAACAGTAGTTCCACTGTACCATCCGGCGGCAGCTATCTACACGCAAAGTTTGAAAGACACGCTCCTTAAGGATTTCAAGGTGCTTAAAAAGTTTAGTAACTAAAGGAACAAAGAGACTATTAGCTATTTAACAAGGTAATGATTTTTTAAATTCGCTACACTCATTAGGTAAGTCATTATGAAACTGACACCAAAAATAGAAAAAGCAATAATAAAAGCTGCAGTGCTCCACCGCGGACAAAGCAGAAAAGGGGAAGTGGTTTATCCGTATATTACCCACCTATATTCAGTTGCAATAATTCTCTCAAATTACACAGATGATGAGGATGTTATTGTGGCTGGACTTCTTCATGATGCAATAGAGGATACGAAGTACACACCAGATAAACTTGAGAATGATTTTGGGAAAAAGGTGAGAGAGATAGTGCTCGGGGTAACAGAAAATTATTCAAATGAAAACAAAAAGAATTCATGGAAAGAAAGAAAGGAAAAATATGCAGCAAATTTGCATGGGGCAAGTGACGAATCGGTATTGGTATCGGCGGCAGACAAAATTCACAATTTGAATACCACAATTGCTGATTACAAAAAACACGGCCCAGTAATCTGGGGAAATTTCAATGCTCCAATTGAAGAACAAATGCAGTTTTATAGCAATATTTTAAAAATATGTCACGAGCGATTGAAAAGTAATATTGTATCTGAATTTGAGACGGTGTACAATGAGGCGTCAGAGCTTTTCATAGAAAAATGATATGTGGGTATTTTACGCATTTCTCTCGGCGATTTTCGCAGCGCTTGTTGCCATTTTTGCAAAGTTAGGACTCAAAGACATAGATACGACACTCGCAACAACAGTGCGGGCGATGGTCATGGTGCTGTTTCTTGTAGTAGTTAGCTTCTTCTTGCACAAATTTGACGGGTTTTCTCTAGCGTCTTTCAATTCGCGAGAATGGACCCTCATAATCCTCGCTGGAGTCGCGGGAGCGCTTTCATGGTTGTTTTACTTTATTGCTCTTAAAGCGGGACTTGCTTCCGGAGTGGTGGCGATTGACCGCTTAAGCGTTGTGTTTGTCGTGATACTCGCGGCGATATTTTTAGGAGAAGGATTTGGTTGGCAAGTCATATTCGGCGCACTTCTAATGACTGCCGGTGCGATATTTATAACTCTTAAATAACTTTTGGATAGAGAACTAAGAAATCAATCTAAGTAGTTTTTCCTCATCTATCTTAGGACCTATTCCTGAAAAACGATATTTTTCTGGTTGTAAGAGCTCCTTTGCCAACTTATCAACTTCCGCTTTAGTAACTTTTGCTATCTTTTGTTTTTCCTCTTCGAAAGATTCTTGTAATGTGTATAGGAGTGTATTACTTCCATAATGAAAAGCTACTTTTTCCGTATCCTCTGTCGATAAATCTATTCTTCCTTGTGCAAATGCTTTTGCTTTTATGAGTTCTTCCTCAGTTGTTCCATTTTTAGCTATTGCATTATACTCAGTTCGAATCGCCTCTACCGCATTTAGTACTTTATCAAGCCTTACCCCTGCTCTAGTAGTGAAAATCCCTATGTCAGAATATCCTCCCGATATGGTACGAATAGAATAACACAGCCCTTTTTCTTCACGAACGTTTAAGAACATACGAGAAGACATATTTCCTCCAAGTATCGTAGAGAGCACTTGCTGGACTGGATATCGTGCATCTTTTTCTGACAATCCCAAAACTCCAAAACTTATGTGATATTGTTCAGTCTGCTTTTCACGAATACTATATTTTTTTTCTAAAAACCTTGAATCAAAAGGAGACGCTTTTTTAGTCTGTATTCCCGGCTTGAAATCAAAATATTTTTCTACTCTAGAAATATCTTCTTTGCCTACTGCTCCAGCGAGTGTAATTACAGTGTTTTCTGGTACATACAAAGCTTCTTTGTAATCAAAAAAATCTTTTTGTGTTACCGATTTTATTACTTCTGGAGGTCCTAAAACACTTCTTCCAAGAGGTTGGTCTCCAAACAATAAGGTTGTAAAATCATCTGCAATTTGTTGCATTGGTAAATCTAAATACATTGCAATCTCTTCAAGAATAACTCCGCGCTCCTTCTCTATTTCTTTCTTTGGAAAACGAGCTTTAATAAGCATGTCACTTAATACATCAAGAGACGTATCAACATGCTTTTTTGCTGATTTTACATAATATCCAACAATTTCTTCACTGGTGAATGCATTAAATTCAGCACCAAGTCCATCTATGGTAGAAGCAACTGCACTGCAGGTTTTGTACTTCCCACCTCCCTTAAAGAACATGTGTTCGAGGAAGTGAGCAATTCCATTTATATTTTTCTCTTCATTCCGAGAGCCAGCACCTACAAGTATAAGTGAAGTTACAACATTAGTTCCTGACATTTCCACCGCCTGTATCGTAAGACCATTTTCAAGCTTTTTTGAATGTAATTTCATACTATTCATACTATAGGAGTATATAGAACTTATCTATTTTTTACTAATTTTTATTAAAGGATTTAATCAATAAAAAAGCTGTGATATAATCTAATCACTATGGATCTCGTTAGAGACCGCGGTCACGGAGATGTTTAGTGGTATTATTATGAGGAAAAGTCGAACACAAATTTAGCAAATGTTAATTATACAGGACGTGGAGATCGCGACCTGTCTCTAACGGGATGGATTTTACCACCGTAATCTTAATTGTCTTTGTTATCGTTGCACTCACCGGACTTGTGTTGTGGGTTATCTTTAAAAATAGAGACAAGAGTCAGAAAGGAAATAAAGAAGATATTGAATCAAAGCAGATTCAGCTACTTGTTGGATTGGCTGGTGATGGTCATTTAAAAGATGATTCAGAATGCTCAAGTGAAATTAAAGAATACTTTTCTTATATAAGCGTCGATTTATTAGCGAAATATATAAATCAGTGCTTAGAAAAGGCATTTAAAGATAGTGGGTTTGTTCTTCAAGATTTAATAAACGAACTTGGTCGAAGATTAGATTTCAATGTCGAGAATGGAACCACCTATCATTATTCAATTACCCCTGAAAATGTAGTCGGCGAGGGACCGCAATTAACCCCAGTCATTGCCGAAGCGATTTGGAACGATTCTGACCAAAATGGGGACGGCCTTGTGGACGTTTTAGACTTCGTTTTGTTGAGTAACGAATGGCTATGGGAAGCGCCTTGGCATACACCTTAATATTTTGGTCTTGTAGGGTGGGCTATGCTTCAGTGAGCTACGTCGAACTGCGGCCCATCCGGTTTCTCAAACAATAAACATGTCCCCAATAATAGGGCGAAGTAATTCATTCATTATAGCTGCAAGGCTCATTCATTTATTAACTTAATGGAGAATCTGTTTTATGCGGTACTTTTCCTGTTGGAACAATCTTTGC
>JADFSL010000022.1 GCA_022560785.1 Patescibacteria group bacterium | reverse complement strand
GCTTTTTCTGCTGCTTCATCAAGGCGTTGAAGTGCAAGAGAATCTTTTGTTACGTCAATACCGCTTTCTTTTTTGAACTCATCTGCTATCCATTTGATTATTTTCTGATCAATATCCCGTCCTCCCATGTGACTGTCACCTTTTGTGGACTTCACTTCAATCACATCATCACCGACTTCAAGTACTGAAATATCAAAGGTTCCACCACCAAAGTCGTAAACGATAATCTGCTCATCCTTTTTCTTGTTAAAACCATATGCGAGAGCGGCAGCAGTTGGTTCGTTGATAATTCGTTTTACATCAAGTCCAGCAATTTTCCCTGCGTCTTTTGTTGCTTTTCTCTGCGAATCGTCAAAATACGCCGGTACCGTGATAACAGCTTCAGTTATTTTTTCGCCAAGTTTTGCTTCCGCGTCAGTTTTCAGTTTTTGGAGAATCATTGTTGAAATTTCTTCTGGTCGATACTCTTTGTCCCCCATTTTTACCAAAACTCCATCACTATCTGATTTTGATACTGCAAAAGGAACTGTTTTCTTGTCTTTCTGAACTTCCGAATCCTCAAAACGATGACCAATAAATCGCTTGATACCAAATACTGTATCGTTTGGATTGGTAACCGCCTGTCGTTTTGCAAGTTGCCCCACCAAACGCTCTTTTGTCTTAGAAATGGCAACGATTGAAGGGGTTGTGCGATTACCTTCACTATTTTCAATAATAACAGGCTCTCCTCCCTCCATAACTGCAACTGCAGAGTTTGTGGTTCCCAAATCTATTCCAATTATTTTTCCCATATTGTTTTAGCTTCTTAGTTTTTAGCTTGTTAGTTTTCCGACTTTAACTTTTGCTGGTCGTATAATTTTATTATAAAATGTGTATCCTTTTTGTAATACTTCAATAATCTTTCCGTCTTGCTTTTTATCATCCGTTTCTATCGTTTCAACACAATCATGCAATTCAGGATTAAAGACTTCTCCAACAGGGTTGGTTTGCGTAAGGTTGTTATCTTCCAGTATAAAGAGAAGTTGTGAATGTATATGTTCAACTCCTTTTCTCCAGTTGGCATCAACTTTCTCCCACGCAACTTTGTCTCCAAATGCCATTTCAAAACTGTCCAAAACCGGTAATATTTCACTCAGTATATCTTCTTTAGCCAGTTTGTTGATTTCTCCGCGGGTAGTTTCTTCTTTTTTTCTGGCGTTGATGGAATCTGCCTGTGCTCTTTGCCAACCATCGAGGTATTTTTGCTTCTCTTTCTGGCATTCTTTAAGTCGTGTCCGTAGTTTCTTTACAATATCGCCTGCGTTGTCAGAATCTTCAACTATTTCCTCTATTTCTTCGAAATCTTTCTCTATTTTCGCTTTCTTTGGCTTTTTCACCAAAATACTATAACCTTTGGCACTCTTAATGTCAACTTTTTATCAGCTTAAATACGATTTCATACGATATATCGTAAGAAATAAAAAATTGGGATTTGTATAAAAAAAGAAACCGCTGGGCGAACCATGCGGTTTTACATTTTTAACTACGAACGTCTATGATTTTTAGGTCTTCGAGTGGATAGATCTTTGAAGCCCAGAGACAACCTTCTATGAAACAAAGCCATCTGAGAACTTCCTCCGTTCTTCCTTCCTCAATAAACCCTAGCGTATGATCGAGCATACTGTAACAGTGGCCGAGAACATTGCTCAATGAATGAACTATTTCTTCGTGCGGATAATCGATTTTGTTTACACCTGCTTCTTCAAACTGAAAACGATATATCTCGATTGCTTTTCGTATCTTTTCTGGTGTCATTTTTGAGCCCTCTTTGGCTTTTTCACCAAAATACTATAACCTTTGACACACATGATGTCAAATTTTGACGCTTCAAAACTCTTTTTGATAAAATTACCGTTTTTTCCACTGTGGAGCTCGCCTTGCTTTTCGTAGGCCGAATTTTTTTCGTTCTTTGACTCGTGGGTCACGCTTGAGAAAACCTGCTGTTTTGAGTGCTTTCCTCAGTTCTGCGTCGTATTGAACCAGTGTTCGTGCAATGCCGTGACGAAGTGCGTCGGCTTGGGCGACAATACCGCCACCACGAAGTAGGGCTGTGATTTTAAATTTTTGAGACAATCCGGATTCTTTGATTGCACTGTTGACTGTGTATTGAAGCTCTCTCAATGGAAAGTACTCTTCCATCTTTTTGTGGTTCACCTCAATTGAATTTTTGGTGCTTTTATACAACCGCACTTGCGCAGCAGCGGTTTTTCTCCTGCCAACTGCCTTTAGATATTTTGTGTCTGTTTTTTCTGCCACCATATTATTCAGTAATATTTAAATTTTTCATCATTCTCGGTCGTAATTTATTGCTCGGAAGCATGCCATACACCGCTTTTCTGAGCAGTTCGCTGTATCCCTTTTTTAATATAACCTGATCCATTGTTTTGGTTCGCAGGCCGCTTGGATAGCCAGTATAGTGTATATACTTATTTTTCTCTCGTTTCCCGGCGTCTATCTGCATTTTTGAAGCATTTTCAATGCTCACTGTAATCTCCGGAATTTGGTTGCGCACATATGTGACCGTGTTTTTACCCATGAGAAACTGCGCCGCCTCACTTGCGATTCTGCCGATTCTCTTTTCTTTTGCATCTATTTTGTGTGTGGTCATGTTAAACAAATTCTATTATCGCCTCTTTGCGAGCATCTGCCATTCTTGAATGGATTTTGGTGATGCGTGTATATCCCCCTTTTCTATCCTTATACCTCGGAGCAATTGTTGAGAATAATTTACCAGTCGCATCCTTTTCCCCTCCAAGGCGCGAAATAACCAACCGCCTCGAATCAAGTGAGCCGATTTTACCTTTCGTCACCAGCTTTTCTATAAACGGACGAAGTTCTTTTGCTTTTGCTTCTGTGGTTTTTATCTTTTCGTGAATGATGAGAGAACGAGCCAAAGAGCGCAGAAGTGCTACCCTCTGTTTTCGCACTCTTCCTAATTTTCTCCCTGTCTTGCGATGCTGCATGTTTTTTATTAGTTATTAGTTGGTAGTGTGTAGTTTGCAGGTTTTTGTACGCTCTACCGACTACTTACGACTAACTACTTACTATTTTAGAGTGATTCCAAAATTAGAAAGTGCCCGCTTAATCTCCTGAAGCCCCTTTTGTCCGAGCCCATCTATTACGAGAACATCATCTTCTTTCTTTCGTGCGAGACCTCCAACAGTCCGTATGTTTGCATTTGTAAGCGCGTTGACAGTTCGTACAGACAAATCAAGTGATTCAATGCGTGTCTTGAGAAACTCTGTGTCCAGATCATCTCCTTTCTGAGCATCATCTTCGGAATCCTCTCCTGTTACGTCTGGTGCTTCAATTTCCTCTTCTTTGAATCCGACAATTGCTCTAAGCTGCATAATCATCGTTTCAATTGATTTTTCAAGTGCCTCTTTGGGGGTAATAGTACCATCTGTTTCTATGAACACCTTGAGGCGATTAAAATCAGTTCGGTCTCCAATACGCATATTCTCAACTTCATAGTTGACACGTCTTATAGGGGTAAAAATAGCGTCCAGCGCAATGACTCCAACATCAACTTTTTCTTTTTGGAGTGCCTCTTTTGATACATATCCAAGTCCGCGCTCAGCAGAGAGCTCAGCCGTGAATGACACATTTTTGTCCGTGATCTCTGCTATGTGTTGCTCGGGGTTTAAAATTTTCACTTGCCCGGGAGCCTCAATGTCAGCCGCCGTTATTTTCTTTGCTCCCTTCACTGAAATTGAGAGTGTTTGTGGCTCGTCCGAGAGTACTTGTAGGCGAACCTTTTTAAGATTAAGCAGTATGGTGACGACATCTTCTTTTATCCCACTTATGGTTGAAAACTCATGAGATATGCCATCAATTTTGATTGAGGTGATAGCGGCACCAGGAAGAGACGAAAGGATGATTCGCCGTAGTGAGTTCCCAATTGTATGACCATACCCTGGGTATAGCCCGTCAATTTCATACGAACCGGTGAATTCTTCTTCTAAAACAATTCGCGGTTTTGAAGGCAGTGTTACGTTATATTCAGACATACGATATTGATACTTAGTTAATAAATTGATAATTATCTACTGTAATATTCAAGAACTGCTCCCATATCAAACGCTACAAAGGATTTTTCATAAGCTGGTTTTTCTACAACCACCCCTGTCATTTTCTTATTATCAAAAGAGAGCCATGCAGGAGCTTTGTGTTCAGCCAATCGTTCATCGATGGTGGTAAATAGCACTTTGTTCTTGCTTCCTTCTCTGATCCCAATTGTATCGTCTTTTGAAAGCCGGTGTGATGGAATAGTCATTTTTCTTCCATTGATGAGGATATGCCCGTGGGAAGTCATCTGGCGAGACAGTCCTCTTGTGTGGGCAAGACCGAGCTGATACACAACATTATCAAGACGGAGCTCAAGATTTTCAAATAACTTTTCCATCGGGCTGACTCCCTTTTTAGACACTGCCTCTTTAACATAGTTTGCAAGCTGTCTCTCAGATATGCCGTATGTGTAGCGCAGCTTCTGCTTTTCAATCAGCTGTCTACCATAATCAGAAAGAGTTTTTCGCCTTCGTCTCCTGGAGGACTTGAGAGTTCGTGCTTCTGAAAGCATAAATTTTTGTGTTTGGCATTTTTCAAACACACTATTTCCTAATCGCTTGCAAATTTTATATTTTGGTCCCGTTTTCATATTTATACTCTACGTGGCTTTTTAGCTTTTGGCCCATTATGAGGTACAGGAGTTGCATCTTTTATGGAAGTAACTTGAATACCTTTTGAAGAAAATGCGCGCAATGACGCCTCTCTGCCTCCTCCCACTCCTTTAATGACCACATCAACATCTTTAACTCCCATCAATACTGCTTTTTCACCCACTAACTCACCTACTTTTGCTGCCGCAAACGGTGTCCCCTTCTTGGCTCCTTTAAAACCGAGAGAACCACTTGTTGACCATATTATTGAATCGCCTTTCTTATCAGCCAACATAACTCGTGTGTTGTTGTACGTCGCTTTGATATATAAAGTACCTGTCTCCATCTTCTTTTTAGGAAGACGTGCCAACGACCTGGATTTAAGTCCGCTGTCAGCTTCACCACCCGATTTTTTTATAATTCTCTTCTTTCCCATTATTTTTTATCTACTTTTCGTTTTCCAGAACCCATAGTCTTTTTCGATCCTTTGAGTGTTCTGGCATTTGTTTTGGTCCTCTGTCCCCGTGTTGGTAGCTTCTTTGTATGTCGTGAGCCTCTATATGAACGAATGTCTTTCAGTCTCTTTATGTTACCAGATACTTCTCTGCGTAGGTTACCTTCTATTTTTCGTTCCTCAACAAGTTTTCGGATTTCACCTTCCTCTTTTGCTGAGAGATCTTTTGGTTTTTTCCCGACATTTACTTTGGCATTTTTAAGTATCTCACCTGAGAGAGAGCGCCCAATGCCATAGACTGCGGTAAGTCCTATTTCTAATCGTTTATTATCTGGTATGGTAATTCCCGAAATACGCATGATAAAAATTCTTAATGAATATGAGTGCAAACAAACATGAGTTTTAGAATTTTATTACCCTGTTAAATAAAATTTATCTAACAGGGTAACATTTTGCACCCACGATTGGAAGTTCGGAAAACCAAACTCCCAATCGTAGGCAAAATTGTTATCCTTGCCGTTGCTTATGTCTTGCGTTTGTAGTGCAAACAACATAGAGCTTCCCCTTTCTTTTTACTATTTTGCATTTTGTGCAAATTTTTTTTATGGAAGCTTTTACTTTCATCCCGATAGTGACAGATCGCGGTCATGCAATCCTGTTTAATTATTTTCTTATAAATATATATTGGACTGTTTGACTTTTTTATATTATTCCTCCCGAGCGACCGCGGTCACTATCGGGATTCATATTATAAAAACCATAATACAACACACACAAAAAGCCACATGTGAAGCATAGTGTGGCGACATTACTTTTAAACGTAATGCTACAGCCGTTTAATTATCCTTCCTCTCCCGCCGTATGGATCAAGAGTTATTTTTACCGTATCTCCCACAAGTACTTTTATACGATACATTCGCATCTTGCCTGAAAGGTACGCTAATATCTGCTCACCTCCTTCGAGTGTTACGCGAAATAAAGTATTCGGTAGTGCCTCGTCGATTGTGCCAGTGGCTTCTCCTTGTATTTCTTTTTGATTTTCCATTACAACTAAGCCAGGGAGTTTCCGTATACTACCAGATTTTTAGCCCTGTGGTCAAGTTTTTAGCTTCAAACATTACTGGAGAGTTATTATTTAGACAAAACTAATTCTACCCGTATTTTTTCTGGATTATCAGGAAAAGCACGTTTCCAGAACGGTCTCAATGTGACCTCTGCCTGTTCTATGCCTGGATACCCAGAAAGAATTGTTGCGAGAGCATCCTTTGAGCGTCCTGACAAATCGCTCTTAAGCTTTTCTTCATCAAACTGCCACACAATATCCACATTACCCCTTAAGGTAAAGAAAAATTCTTCATCTTGCAGAGGAAGTACATCTTGTTTATCTTCAATTATAAATGTCAGACTGGTAATATCTGCTATTTCTACTATTTCATCGTCAAAACCCGCTAAGGTGTTTTCCGCTACAAATCCGGAAAATAGTTCTTTATCAAACAGTACTCCGTGCAAAATTCCCTTTTCTTTAACCTCTGCTCCATCACTGATTTCTCCGTATGGAAGAGATTCATAAGTAATAAACATTGCATCTTCAAATAGATAAAATCTTTCTGGCTTTTGTGAGAGCGCTTCATTGAGAAGCTCTTTTTGTAAAGACTCTCTGATTTCTGCCCGTACTACTTCGAGCATACCATCCTCCACTGTTGGCTGCATACCAACGAATCCTCCTTCCATGGCCTCCTTTGATCGCGCATAAAAATCATCAAATCGTGGATCTCCGGCAAATCCTGGAATAGTAAAGTCTGTTAAACCAATGTTGTACGCTGATCCTGGATCATCAGCATATACTATTGCCTCAACCTGACCTGGAACGGTCTTCCCGTTCACTTTTTTCTGACCAGGAACCACAACAGACTTATTAATGCGGTAAATTAACCCTTCCGGAGTTTCAAAACGGGTGTTTTTTACCAACCGCTGATTGCTTGAGTTGTAATTGTTATATATAACGATAGTACCAGACGATTTTAAGGAAACTTCCTCTTGCCCTGTCGCGGGTACCGTTCGAGATGCAACAATTTCAATATTCATTACTTCGTATGTCAATTCCCCTGCAATAGCGTTACGAACTGCTTCAAAACGAGCATCAACAAGCGTCTTTGTTTGTTTTGGTATAACACTGACCCGCGAATCCGCTATGAGTAGAGAAAATGATAGGGCAAAAACAACAAGCACCACTGCACCTACACTAAAGAGTGCGCACTTTGACGAACGGGGGTCCCTTGTTGGTGGTGGTGGAGGTTGAATCGACGACGGTGGTTTAGTTGGCTGAGTTGGCTGTGCAGGGGGTGTAGGATCAACCGGATTCGGTGGGTTTTGAGGATTAGGTATTGGTGTAATGGGTTTTGCGGGAGTAGTTGGATTTTCGGGTGTCTGCTCGCCTCCCCCAAAGGACGGATGCGTATTGGGCATGTGTGTTGTATGAGCATTCTGTATATTCCGTATAGTTTTTTTATTTGGGGGTATAATGTCTTGAAATTCGTTTCTATTCATAGTGCATACATATTAAAACAATGAGTACAGTATAACACACAATATTATTCTGCAATAAAGCGCTATTCACCACGATTATTTAACGAGTACCTTGTGAAAAAAGAGTGTTTCCAATCCTAAAAATGAATCGCTCTCCACTCCTTTTCGCACATCATAATATTTATGAAATTTGGTCCCATTAAGCGTCACAACTGAAAATGGCCCAGCGGTGAAGCTCTCTTGACCTAGCGCATATCCTGAAATAATACACCTAAACCACTCTCCGAGATCTGAATCCACAGTCAAAAAAACAGTTTTAGGTAATAATATCCCCTCTGAGAGGTCAGTGAGAGCTTGCCCGAGCATTGACTGCCACTCTTTTTCTGCTGCCTCTAGCTCTTTTTCAACTGCCGGAGTTCCCTTTCTCTTGCTTTCGAAATGCAGACGAACGAGCGAATGCGCCTCTTCGGGAATGGTTTTAAGAGCATATGCAATTCTTCTCAACATGGAAAATTTCCCGATAGGAAACGATACGGTTTCAAGCAAGACCCCTTCTCGAATGAGTGATATGTCGGTTATCTCACCACTTATGTCCATAATAAGAAAATTTTCTTCTGCATGGAAAATATCCCGAATGACAGAAAATGAAGTAAGTGCAAACGAATGAAATGAAATTTCTCGGGTATTAAAGACTTTTTCAAATACTTCGGTCACCATTTTAGACACATCACCAGAAATCAAACTGAAAAATACAGCTATTTCCACACTGTTGGCTTTCCTGCCATAGGGATTACTTGTTTTGTAGCCATTGAGTGTTGTATAGATAACATTGCTTTCGATAACCTGCGGATTTCGGATATGTTTTGTAGCTTCATTCTCTTCTACTGATTTTTCAAAATGCTTTTTAGCTTTAGAGAGCATTTTTCCTATAAAATCAGTAGACACGGTAAAACTTTTTTTACGTTCAATAGTCAATATTTTGGTTTGCGACGTATACCATGGTGAAGAAAAGACACAGAGTATTTGTCCTATTTTTTTTGGTCCAAATAGTCCCCGGTCCAATTTCGCGATACCCTTTTGTTCAAGCTCAAGTGCAACACCTTCAAGTGTGCCAAGCATACGTTTTAGGAATAAGTCAGGGCGAATTTCTTTTTGAAAAGAGATCGGTGTGCGAATTGAGTGTAGAACGGTCGGCACACCGCCTGTTTTGAATGTGATCAATGCGGCTCCGATACTTCCACTTCTAATGTCAAAAATAATAACGGGAGCCGTGCTCTTATGTTTGTCGCGAAAGAGATTCATGTATGTATATTATAATAGAGCGTTGTCCCTACTGCAATTGCAAAATGTTTATTCAGACTTTATTTAATACAGCTTTTACTCTTCTTACCCCTGCTGACACCGCCTCCTCTTTTGTAATTTTGAACTGCCCTTTGATGTCACCGGTATTTTTTACATGCGGTCCTCCACAGAGCTCACGCGAATACACTGTTCCGCCTGCCTTGCCGTCAGGCAGGTCATCACACACCACTTTGTAGACTGTGACAGTATTAGGGTACCGTTCCCAAAAACTACCTTCCACTCCGGAATTTTGAGCTTTTTCTTTTGGTATTTCCTCCGTAATCACATCACACTTATGTGCAATTACCTCGTTTACGTACGCCTCTACTTTATCAAGTATATCTCTTTCAACTTTTCCGGTATGGGTAAAATCAAACCGAGTGCGCTCTTTGGTGATATTTGAACCGGCCTGATGTACACCATCACCTAAATATTTGCGCAGTCCTGCAAGTAGAAGATGTGTTGCTGTGTGAAGCATTGTGGTCTCTTCACCCAAATCAGCAAGTCCTCCTTTGAACTTCTGCTCCGCACCTACACGGGAAAGCTCTTGGTGTTTTTTCATTTCTTCTCTGAAACTTTCTTTTTCTATGGCAATACCTTTTTCACGCGCAAGTTCAGCTGTCATTTCAAACGGAAAACCGTATGTTGAAAATAACACAAATGCTTCTTTGCCTGATATACTCTTGCCTAATTTTTCAAACTGCCTTAATCCACTTTGCAGTGTTTTTCTAAATCGCTCCTCCTCTTGCCTGATTTCACTTTTTATTGATTCAACACGCTCTTGTAATTCAGAAAAAATGTCTTTATATCCCAGAATTGCAGTCTCAGCTATTGTTTCTAAATGGTTCTCACCGAGTCCTAAGTTATCTGCATATCGGACTGCGCGACGAAGTAGACGACGCAATATGTATCCTCTATCTGTGTTAGATGGAATTACTCCATCTCCTATCATAATTACGGCTCCGCGAACATGGTCTACCAAAATTCTAAATGATTTTTGATGCAGCTCGTGATTATATGATTTTCCAGATAGCTCCTCCGCTCTTTTTATAATCGTATATAGTACATCCACGGTAAACACATCTTGATTATCGTTTGCTGCTGCAGTCAATCGTTCAAGTCCCCCACCAAAATCAACGTTCTTTTGTGCCAGCTCTTCAAAACTACCATCTTCTTTTTTTATGTATTGCATAAAAACACAATTGCCGATTTCCATAAATCGCCCACAATCACAATTTGGATGACACTCTTGTCCTTCAATATCATGTAATGCTTCCCCAAAATCATAAAAAATTTCAGAGTCAGGCCCTCCAGGTTCCCCTGCAGGCATTTTTTCAGGAACCCCGGAGCGACTCCACCAGTTCTTTTCTGAACCATAGAAATAAATCCTCTCTTCTGGAATTCCTAATTCCTTCCAGATTTTTGATGATTCATTGTCCTGTTGGAGGTTGAACTTTTTATCACCCTCAAAGCAAGTTACCCAAAGACGGTCTTTGGAGATACCAAGTTCTTTAGTGAGAAATTCAAAAAACCATTTCAGCTGATCTTCTTTCCAATAGTCACCGAGAGACCAGTTGCCGAGCATCTCAAAAAAAGTGTGGTGATAGGTGTCTTTGCCGACGTCGTCGAGGTCGTTGTGCTTCCCGCCGGCCCGAATGCACTTCTGCGTGTTGGCCACCCGCTTGTCGGTCGGCGACTCGATTCCCAGGAAGATCGGCTTGAACTGATTCATGCCGGCGTTGGCGAACATGATCGTCGGATCGTCATGCGGAACGACCGGGGAGGAGGGCACGAACACGTGGCCCTTGCCCGCGAAGAAGTCGAGAAATTGTTGTCGAATCTGTGTTGAAGTCATGGAGTCACCGCTGGGTAGTGTATACCAGGAGTTTGCAGGAATCGAGACGAGGGCCGACGCCGACGTGCAAGCGGGTCCGTGATAGTATCGGCGGCCTCATGTCGTGCCGTAGGCACGGTTTGAACGTAGCCCAGGACATGGTCCTGGGGATCAGAGTGAGAGCCAATGGCGCGAGTCCCGTAGGGACGACTGAGCCGCACCACGGTCATCATCCGTCCCTACGGGACTGGCATGACAGGACGCATCGGATCCCGGCGATGAATCGCCGGGCTATTGTCGGGCTGTGCCTTACGGCACGCTTTGTTTAGCGCATCATCCCCGCCGAAACGGTCACGGACCCTATGCACGCCGTTACGTCTTGGGTGGGCGGAGCCGTAGT
>JADFSL010000021.1:7693-11453 GCA_022560785.1 Patescibacteria group bacterium | reverse complement strand
AAAAAGTGCTTGAAATTGAAGAAGAAAACACAGAAGAAAATGAAGACGGAAAGAAGGCAACTGAAAAAGGGAAGACACCAAAAATATCAGTTCAACGCTATAAGGGACTAGGAGAAATGAATGCAGAAGAGCTGGGGGAAACCACAATGGATATTAATAAGCGCATTCTCAAACAGGTAACAATAGAAGATGCTCAAGAAGCAGACCAGGTATTTGATATTTTAATGGGTTCTGATGTGGCACCGCGAAAAGCATTTATCCAATCAAATGCAAAGTTAGCGAAGCTTGATATATAATTTCGCTCGGTCGTGTATTTTAAAAACACGCATTAAAATCCCCCTGCGGGGATTTTTTACTCCTCTCGCTCAAAATATTTTGCTTCGCAAAAACCGT
Source organism: Patescibacteria group bacterium (assembly GCA_022560785.1). Taxonomy (NCBI): domain Bacteria; species Patescibacteria group bacterium. The sequence continues at coordinate 11,060 of JADFSL010000021.1, read as the reverse complement.
GCTATTTTGAGCTGTGAGAGTTTTTTAAAATACACAATCTCGCTTTAGTGGAGGGAGGGTAGATGAATTAATTTATTTCATCAACCGTCACAGTGACACGAACGATGTTGTTTGATTTAGTGGATTCATTTATGTTCCCAGCCGGGTCGACATTTATGATAATCTCTTGTTCTCCCACTCCTGCGATACTATCAAATCCAAGGGTGAATTCTATTTTATCTCCTGGTCCGAGTGCGTGCTGACTTTTGGAATGGAAAATATGATGTGGAAATGTGGGAAGTACCGCATTAAAAGTCCAACCACTCGAAGTCCTTGTTCCCTTATTTATTACTTCAAACGAAATCGCCACTTTGTCGGAAAGTTTGATAGAAGAAGTTGCAATAAATTCGTTGGTTGTTTTGTCTAAAATTCCAGTCGCAAGTATGATGACTGAAAGATCCACAAATCCATCTGGGTCGGAAACCACTCTGTTTCCACCACTGAACATATAAGTATTACTACTCTCTTGCCCTTGGGTTATAGTAGTTTGATTTGGTAGAGCATCATTACCATAGCTGGATAAGTCCTCTTCTTTAATTTGCTCTCCCTCAATGTCCTCTGTATTGGTTCCACTAGGAATAAATACCGATGTAATTTTTATAACAGATGCAGTAAGGGAAGAGGACAAAAAAGAATACATTGATGGCGCTGATTTAATAGTCTGGACGCCTCCCCACACAACAAACGCAAGAACCACAATGAGTCCAATGCTTGCCAATATTTTCATTATCCAATTTGCTACTTGTGCTCTCTTATTATTCATGGTTTACATTTTTACCACAATTTAAAATATATGTCAAATACTTTTATCTTCTTCTCGGAATTATCCTAATCCTTGACTTTACATTATTTTTAGTGTATAAAAATTTAGCTTAGAGATTATCGTTTATGATTAATTTGAACACAAATATACGAGAAGCGATTCTTGAGAGAAAATGGAGATTTTCTGTTTTTTTTGTTCTTGTATTTTTTACCACACTTTCTATGTTGGGAGCCATGGGTGTAACTTCCTTTGGTGGAGTCAGTGCAGATAACTCTATAGTGCATGTTGCGGAGGCACAGAATGATTCCTCAGAGCCGATTCGGATTGTGATAGATTCGGTAAATATTGATTGGATTGTATCGAGTCCTGAAAGTGCAAGTATTGCAGTACTTGACCAGGCACTCCAAGAAGGGGTAGTGCACTATCCTGGGTCAGGGACGCTCTCTGATACTTCAAATATGTTTTTGTTTGGGCACAGCAGTTATCTCCCTGTAGTATACAACCCGGCATATCAAGTGTTTAACAATTTAGAAAAGACGCAAATAGGGGACTATATACGCGTGTATTCAAACAAAGCTGAGTACATTTACAAAGTATCGAGTGTATCACTTGTTGATGCATCCGAAGTTATGGTTACATTTAAAACCGGAGAAAAAAAATTGACACTCTCAACATGCAATTCATTTGGTTCCAAAGATGAACGGTATGTTGTTGAAGCAGATTTTGTGGGAAGCTATCCACTTGAGAGCTAATCTCTTTGGTAGATAGGTTCTCAGAAATGGGGACACAATTGTTCTTTGACTCGTGAAGAGGTGAAAATGAAACAAACTGTAGTTTTTCTAGTATTGTTTTTTTGCACTGTTTTGGTATCGCCAGGCAGTGCAGAGTATCGGTGGAAAGTTGTGGGCAGTAATCCATATAATGGGACGACTGAGTGGGCTATTGGAAACTCTGGCTGGCCAGATAATGCTCAGCTGGATCTACTTGTTGCATTTCTCCTTGACCGTTCAAAAAACGGACAAATATGTGGAGGAATGACACTTGATTTTGTCACCTTTGGTGACAACGGCATTAAAAACAACGTCTATACCGATTGGCCGATGAATAGGTGTTATGCAACAACCGAGTACTCAATCTTGTACGAGGATGTTACATACACTCTTGTTAAGGTCTGGAAATGTGGTAACTGGGGCGGGTATTCAGTCAAGGATATAAAGGAAACACAGGAGTTTGTACGAGGTGGACTTGTGCAGTTCAACTGTCCCAAAGACGGGATTGGTTGCAGTAATTGTTGAAAACAGCGGAGGAGGTCTCCATGAGTAAGTCAATGTTATATTTCTTGTTTGCTCTGTTTTTCGGGTGCAGTACCACCGGTGAAATAAAACAGACAGAGAAGACGCTTAGCAATGAGTCAGTCGCATGTACTCGTACTGAACAGAAGGGGTGCATCGAAATCGATCTTTTGATTGTCAATTATGATTCAAATATTCCACAACTCCAGCGTCTCATCACTGGAAAAAGCGAAGGAGCAGACGAGGCTATGGAGATTTACTCCATGGTTAAGAGAAATAAGGTTAAACTATACAAGAGCTGTGTTCCGGTCATTATGTACTTCTGGAATGTGGACATCAGTGTGCCATATTCTAAAATGACTGAGTACAATAGTTCAGTTAGAGCAGTCCCCGTGAAGCGCGCATCTGGTGTTCCGATTCCGGATTCAAAACTGGGGAATCCCGATGAGATTTTTGAAGTCACGGTCTGTAATGGTATGGGAGCGCTTCAAGTACCTTGGGATTACATAACCGATGAAACTTACACACTCATCTGTCCGCTTGAGAATACTACACGATATCCAAATCGTATAGCAGGATCGACAAAAGGACTTCACCTTACTACAAGATGGTGGGAGTATGCTTCCAATGGATGGAAACCTGACTCCCGAGCGGCTCACGAGTTTGTTCTTATACCGATTGTTATGTAGCAATAGGTCAACTTGGTTTGCGCAGCACAGTGTGCTGCGCTCCCATCTTTTCAAAATTTAAAATAGTTGAATGAATAAAATAAGCACGATAACTAAAATCAGTTTTATCACAATAATTCTATTAACGGCTGTTTTTGTCGGATCTTTTGTTTCTTCAACTGTTTTTGATACTAATATTTCTATTTCTGCAATTGCACATGCTTTTGGAGGTGACGGCGGCGGAGATGGCGGAGGCGGAGGTACTGACGGCGGAAACGGCGGCGGCGGCGGTGAAACGGGTGGCGGGTGTTGTGATGATGACGATGGTGGCGGTGACGGAAATGATGAACCTACACCCCCAACTGCAGCTCCAACTTGCACACTTTCAGTTAACCCAGCAAGTGTAGAAAGTGGAAATGAAGCGTTCTTGTCGTGGATATCAAACAATGCTCTCTCTGGAGCTGTTGATAACAATATTGGAACAGCCACTCCAGTATCTGGTGGTTCTACTACCGTCACACCACCCATAACAACTACCTACACGGGCACTTTTACCCCTATTCGTGAGCTTTTTGCCACCGTCCCTGAGTCCAGGATGAGAGGCT
>JADFSL010000021.1:0-7683 GCA_022560785.1 Patescibacteria group bacterium | reverse complement strand
GCACAGTTACGTTAATAGTTGAAAATGTACCACCACCTCCACCCAACACTCCAACCTGCAGTCTCTCTGTGTCTCCACAAACCATTGAGGAGGGTAATGAAGCAACACTTTCTTGGACTTCAACAAATGCAAGTAGTGGCAGTATTGATAATGGAATAGGAAATATCTCTCCGGTTTCTAGTGGTTCAAAAACAATTTCTCCAGCAATATCTACTATATATAAAGCGACCTTCACGGGAGAAGGTGGTACGATAATCTGTACTGCAGAGTTGACGGTTGAAGACACTCCACCACCACCTGACAATCCAATCTGTACACTTACAGTTAACCCGACATCCGTTTCGGTAGGGGAAAATTCAATTATTTCCTGGACATCTGAAAATTCAAACACAGGTACTATAGATAACGGAGTTGGCTCAACCACTCCAGTATCCAGCGGCTCTACTACCATTACACCACCCATAACAACTATCTACACTGGCACTTTTATTGGTGATAATGGAACAACGACTTGTACTGCTACACTGACCGTGGCTACTGGTGGTGGAGGTGGAGGCGGAGGCGGAGGCGGAGGTGGCGGTGGCATTAACCAACCTAATATACATTTGTCACTAAAACAGGTGCCAAATGAACAGCCGCTCGCGTTTATATATTTAAGTCAAGTACCATATACCGGTTTCCCGGAGGGACCAATCGGACTTGCGCTTTTCTGGAGTCTTCTTATTCTCTGGAGTGGAGCAATAGCGTATTTTCTTACGGCGAGAAATTCAAAGCTAAACACTGTTGTATTGAAATCAGTAAGTAACGAAATGAATGATGAAATTTCAGATGAGCTGACTCACCCTGTCTTATATACTGAGGATAACTCTGCCGAAAATGGTTCACCTACTGTAAGTTTGGAAAAAGAGATAGAAGAGAAGGCACATGAAAAGAGAGTGTTAGTATCAAAGGAAGGCATTACTTATATTACTCAAATGGGCAAAGAGGATCGAGCCACTTCGCTTAAATTGTTGGAAGATGTAGTAGCTTCTGCACGATTATTGTATCCGCGAGAGGATGGGTGGCTTCATTTAAACAAAGATAGAGTTTCTGCGTTTTTAAATCTTGCATCTCATAATCCACAAAACACTGCTTCAATACATCAGATTACCACTACAAAAAAAGAACAAGGAGAATTGGGGATAGGTATTCCTGATGATGATTCCGTGCCGGTATTTGTAGGATGGCTTTGCGACCGGAAAGCAAGTACTATATTTAATTTTTTGAGAACCCTCAAATCAGGAGGATATTCCACAAGGGAATTTCTTGTTCGCGTAGTAGTTGCACTCGACGGAGTGCTACGACACCGGCTAGAAAATACACCTTCTGCTAGTGACTTTTTGCTTGAAAAGACATCTCAATTAAATGATAGTGAATTGGAGAAACTAATATCAACTCTGTCTTCTGGTGCTGATCACAGCTACAAAGACACACACTCCGGTATAAAAGTGGCACTTCTACGTGCTTTGGAAATTAAAAAGGAACAATAAGCGACAGTTTATTTTTTATCTTTTATCTCTTTTTTAAATTTCTCAATAAGTTTTTCTGTATTCTCACTGCCCAGATTTCCCTTATCTCTACTCTCAACCGTGACTTTCTTTTCTGCAACCTCTTTGTCTCCTATGACAAGCATATAGGGCACTTTTTCCAATTTTCCATGCCTAATTTTCTTTCCTAATGTTTCGTCACTGTCATCCAGTTCTACTCTTATACCACTTTCTTTCAGGGAGCTGTATACAACTTCCGCGAATTTTTTGTGAACATCACTTATTGGAAGTACTTTTACCTGAACAGGGGATAGCCATAATGGAAATGCGCCTCCATAATGCTCAATTAAAAAAGCCATTATACGTTCGATTGATCCAATTGATGATCGATGGATCACAAACACTTTTTTCTTGCTACCATCATTAGCGATGTAGGTCAGATCAAAGCGATCCGGCATACAAAAATCATATTGACAAGTAAATGCGGTATCCTCTTTGCCATTTACATTTTTCATCTGGATATCAATTTTAGGACCATAAAAAGTTGCTTCGTCTTTTACTTCTTCAAATTCACATCCTCTTTCCTTCATTAAATTACGCAATAGTTCCTCTCCTTTCTCCCATGCAGAGTCATTTTTGTAATATTTTTCCTTATTTTTTCTATCCCCAAGTGATAACCGATATCGGTAATCAACCCCAAATTTAAAACCAAATACTTCCACAGCGTACTCTATAAGATCAAGTGCTTTACCGAGTTCTTCCACTGCTTGTTCTTCAGAGGTGCAAAAAATGTGAGCGTCTGAAAGGCAGAACGTCCGTACTCTCTGAAGTCCCATTAATTCACCCGATTGTTCATAGCGATAGAGCTGAGAGAGTTCAGCGATTTTCATTGGTAGCTCTCGATAACTTCTTGGTTGCGAAAGAAAGAGTTGAAAATGATGTGGACAAGTCATCGGTCGTAATATAAATTCTTCATCGTCTATTACTATAGGCGCATACATCGAGTCTTTGTAATGGGGATAATGTCCTGATTTTTTATATAAATCGAGTTTAGCTATGTCTGGTGTTTGCACATGGAAATACCCTCTTTTTGTTTCTTCTTCAATGATGAAGTTCTCCAATTCTCGTTTCAGAATAGTCCCTTTTGGTAGAAACATTGGCAACCCTTTTCCCACCTCCGGGTCAATATAAAAAAGCCCAAGCGCAGGCCCCAACTTTTTGTGGTCTCTATCTTCCATACTATTTATTATTCAATAATAGCAAATCTGTATACATGGGCAAAGTTCGATTGCGCAGCTATAACATCTTTACTCTCTCAGCAATAATGCTTTTTTCATCATTTCTACCCGATAGCCTTCCTTTTACAGAGATACATTGTTGGGGTTTAAACAGATCATGATATTCTGAAAATATTTTGGGGAAGACAACAACTTCAATACTCCCGTCAAAATCCGCAACGCGGGCAAATACCATTGCATCTCCATTTTTGGTGCGAATTAGCTTTACCTCTTCTACTATTCCGGAGATGACAACAGTCATCCCTTCTTTAAATTCTGCTTTTATTTTTTCTATACTCCTGCCATTTGGACTAAGTTTATTTTTGTATGTATCAAGAGGATGTCCGGACACATACAGACCAAGAAGTTCTTTTTCCCACAGAAGTTTTTGTTCTTGACTGATTGGATTAGCTTTTTCCAGCAGTAATGTTTTGCCTGTAGGTTCTTCAGGAAGTTCTGCAAAGAGCGATTCATGACTGCTTTGTAGGAGTTTCGTGCTTTCTCTATTGTACTCAAGAAGTTGCCCAATGTGTTTGACCATAGTTCCCCTTTCTTCAAATTCATCGAGTGCTCCGCATTGTATGAGTGACTCAAGAGATTTTTTGTTGAGATTTTTGTCGATGATTCGCCCAAGGAAATCAGCAAGTGACGCATACCTACCATTTGTTTTCCTTTCTTGTATTATGGCATCAGCAATTCCATCACCGAAATTTTTTATTGAGTGTAGTCCAAAACGTATTTTATTTTCCTTCTCATCTTTGATAACAGCGAAATCCCCATAGCTTTCATTGATATCGGGTGGCAGAACTACAATCCCTATTCGAGTACATTCTCTAATAGTCTCTGACACTTTCTCTATGTCTCCCGAATCGGCAGTCAGAACTGCAGCCATGTACAGTGCGGGAAAGTTTGCTTTCATATATGCGGTTTGATATGCGACTTTTCCATAACTGGCGGCGTGCGCCTTATTGAATCCATACCCCTGAAACGGCTCAAACAATTTCCACAATCCTTCTGCTTCCTTTTTTTTCATATTGGAATGTTTCATGCACCCTGTTACAAAAATTTCATGCTGTTTTGCCATTTCTTCAGGAATTTTCTTTCCAACTGCCTTTCTAAATTTATCAACTGACTCCCAGTCGTACCCGGCAATTTCAAGGGCGGTAAAAAGTAAATCGTCTTGATAAACTAAAATCCCAAACGATTTTTCCAAAAATGATTTCATTTTTGGGTGATAATAAGTAATCGGTCGTCGACCATGCTTGCGTTCTATGTATTCAAGGATATTATTCATCGGTCCCGGTCGATACAGTGCCACCATAGCATTGATGTCGTGTATGGTAGTTGGCTTGAGCTCTTTGAGATATCGAGTCATCCCTCCACCACTTAACTGAAATAATCCGGCTGTTTCTCCTCTGGCAAGCATTTCAAACGTCTTTTTATCATCAAGGGGAATGTGTTCAATATTTATATCAACGCCACTGAATTTTTTTGCTCGACTGACAGCATCGGCAAGAATTGCAAGATTTTTTATTCCTAGAAAATCAAATTTGAGCAAACCAGTTTCCTCTACAGAATACATATCATACTGTGTAATGATTTTTCCTCCTTTTGGATCAAGCTGGAGCGGCACAAATTCTACAAGTGGCTTTGGGGCGATAACGATACCAGCAGCATGGACCGAAATATGTCGCGCCAAACCTTCAATTTTTTTTGCCAAATCCAATATTTTCTTCACATCTTTATTTTTTTTATAGAGGTCTTTTAGTTCTGCAACGAGACCAAGGGCTTTATCAATAGTCATAGGGAAACCCTGTGCACCTATAGGAATCAACTTTGCAATTTTGTCTCCAGTTCCATACGGATACTCAAGTGCTCGCGCGACATCTCTCACTGCGCCACGTGCCATCATGGTGCCGAAAGTTCCAATTTGAGCGACTCGGTCTTCACCATATTTTTCCTTTGCATATTGGATTACTTCATCTCGTCTATTATCAGCAAAATCCATGTCAATATCAGGTGGCGATGGACGGTATGGATTAAGAAACCGTTCAAACGGCAGCTCATATTCAATGGGATTGATATTTGTAATATCTGCAAGGTAAGAAACCATAGAACCTGCCGCTGAACCCCTTGTTGTTGTTAAAATATCATTATCATGAGCGTAACGTATCAAGTCACTCACAACCAGAAAATAGGAAGCATAGCCCTTACTTTGTATGACTTTAAGTTCGTATTCTATCCGTTTCTCAACTTCCTTTGTTTTCTTTATATTCTTTTTTTTTAAAGCTTTGTATACCATGTCACGGAGAACAGCATTTGGCGTATCGTTATTTTGTAATATGAGCTCAGGGAAAACCCATATACCCAATGTAAGGTTGAGGTTGCATCTTTTCGCAATATGTTCTGTATTTTCTATGGCTTCTGGTATATTTTTGAAATAGTTCTCAGCAGTCACTCCATCAATAAAAGAAAAATCCTCCTTACTCGTGTCTCTATTTCCACGTTCTCTAAAATCAATTCCCGCTTGTATTTTTATAAGAATCTCACGTGCCTTTTTATCCTCTTTTTTTATGTAATACACATCATGTGCCGCAACGAGTGGAATCCCCGATTCTTTTGAAAATGCAATAATAGATTTTTGCAACTCTTTTTGCCCCGCGATTTCTGGATGATGAGTAATTTCAAGATATACATTATTATTACTAAATGTTTTGGTATACCAGTTTGCTACCTCAAGCGCCTTTTCTTTATTTTTGTTTTTGAGCGCAGTGGCGATTTCTCCAGAAAAAGATGGAAGAATAGCGATTAATCCATCAGAATATTGTTCCAGCAATTTACGGTCTATCCTGGGTTTGTAATAAAATCCCTCAAGATGTGATTGTGTTACTAGTTTAAGTAGGTTTTTGTATCCTTTGTTGTTTTCTGCAAGGAGTACCACACGGAATCGCTGATTGTCTATGCCTGATTCTTTGTCAAATCGTGTGCGCAATGCAATATATGCATCAATTCCCAAAATCGGCTTTATATTTTCCGCTTTACATGTTTTGTAAAATTCAAGTGCACCGTACATGTTTCCATTATCAGTAAGAGCAAGCGCTGTCATTTCATGTTTTTTGGCTGCGGCTACAAGATCTTTAATTTTTGGAAGGGCATTGAGAAGACTGTAGTGGCTGTGAGTGTGTAAGTGTACGAATTTTGACATATCAATATTATATCAGAAAGCAAGAGTGTGCAGAGGTCAGCAGTTTGACATCGACCACAGCGAGCTGTGGTATTATCTAACTACGATGAAGCTCAAACGTGGAAGCGAAGCATACTATATAGGAGTTGATGAGGTGGGAAGGGGCCCCGTCGCTGGTGTTGTTACGGTTTGTGCTGTGGCGGTTCCAAAAGGAAAAAATAAAGCGTGGTTGAGAGGGATAAAAGATTCAAAAAAATTGACCAAACAGCAGAGAGAAGAATGGTTCGAGAAAACAATTGAGAAAAGAAATAATAGGACTATATATTTTGCGGTATCAAGTGTGGGGGTGAGGTATATAGATGTATCGGGTATAACGAAAGCTCTACGCATTGCAGTGGGGCGGTCACTTAATAAACTGAGGATCAAGCCCAGAGAGTGCCATGTGTTTTTGGACGGACTTTTGTATGCGCCGAGTAAATTTAAAAATCAAAAAACCATAGTAAAAGGAGATGAAAAAAAATCAATAATAGCGCTTGCTTCTATTATTGCCAAAGTGTATCGTGATAGAAAAATGGTGCGCTTAAGTAAATTGTATCCACATTATGGATTTGATGTGCATAAAGGATATGGCACCACGGCGCATTATAAAAGTATTAAGAAATATGGGATCTGTGAAATACATAGAAAAAGCTTCTTGAAATTGACAAACGGTCGTTAATTTTTTAATATTCTAAATGGATAAATAGGTAAAAACTCTAACGAAAAAGAGGATAGTGATGACGCATAAAAGTGAAGAAAAAGAAAGAGATGAACAAGAAGCTGAAGTAAGAAAATATTACGAAGATCCCAATAAACTGCAGGAGATTCTCAATAGGGGAACATACGAAGAACCAGTTTTATGCGGTTTTTGTAGAAGAAGTAGGCATATTAATGGTTGTGTCAAAACAGAAACGGGGAAAGATCCCGCTGGTGGTAAATGTAAGAAATTTTTATCTTCTGTTGCAGAATCTTCAATCGCGGATTTTGAAGAAAAGATAAAGACCTATCTTGGGGCTAATGGACTTCAGTGAGGTCAATAAAATATAAAATAGCGCTGGCATCTCTCCAGCGCTTATTTTTTAAAAAGAGTTGAAAACTTGCCATTTCAGCACAAATTGCGTACGATATCTCTATGTCAGTGAGAATGCGACACACAAAAGCGCACACCGCAAATAGGCGGTCACATCACGGCCTTGTAGAGCCACGTCTTTCGTTGTGCTCAAATTGTGGTGGTAGCCACATGAGACACAAAGTGTGTGAAAACTGTGGGCAATATCGTGGGAGAATTGTTATCGATGTTGCTGCAAAACTGGCTAAGAAGGAAAAGAAAGCTAAAGTGACAGCTTCCGTAAAAGACGGAGCCGCTTCAGGAGGGAAAAAAACTGCAACTGCAAAAGAAACCACATCAACTCAAAAAGAAAAAAAATAAATGAAAATTTATTTAGATATTGACCCCGTCCCGCCTCAGGCGAGACGGTTTTTTTTTGACCAAATGAACCTTATTATTAAATTTTAAACTTAATAATGCAGCCGAGAATAATCTTAAATAGCAAAAGATTTGAGTTAACCATCAACAGGTTGTGTTATCAACTTATCGAAAACCATGATAACTTTACCAATTCGGCTCTTATAGGATTACAGCCAAGAGGTATACACC
>JADFSL010000020.1:2115-11628 GCA_022560785.1 Patescibacteria group bacterium | reverse complement strand
ACTGCTCCAGGTGGAGGATTAGAAGAAAAGCCTGACATATACATTGTGGCTAGCTCTAAAGGTTTCGGATTTAGAAATATTGGTCCCACTGGAATAGCTGATTGTTTACCCAACTAATATCTGATGTAATGGAACCTCAACCACCGCCTTCCACTTTAACAATTGTTGAAAAAATTAGTCTCTTGTTAGGAGGAATTTTCATCAGCTTACTGGCATTTGTTTTTTCATGGTTTTTACAAATCTTTGGTAAAGAAATACTTGAAATGGAACCAAGAATGGAAGGACTTTTAAGAGCTAGTACGTATTTTGTTAGCTTCTTTATACTAGTCGTTCTTTATTTGGTATTTCGCAAAAGAAAACCTTATTTAGCGTACGGTCTTCTTTTTTCAATAATCAGCATAATTATCATTATACTGCTTCCTATGCTTTTGTTCATTTGTTGTGGACATTAATAAAAATAGAGACTAATCTATCCTATTCGACAGGTTCGAACGTCGTGCACTGCGCGGAGCTTGTAAACAAATAGTGCCTTTTGGCACTTTTTTGTTTTACACAATTTTTCGGACAGGACTCGAAGACCTTTGATAGTTTTCTTGAATTTATGAAAAGAAAACAGAGAAGGTGTACCGTCCATGTAATGGAAGAGTACCCTGTCCGCGAAGCAAACAAATTTGGTGGCAAACGACCCACCCACATCCAATTCCCCACTGGCTTTCAACGGCTCAACGTGTTGAGCCGTTGGAACTTTTTAAAAAACCATTACCCTGCCTTGAGCTGAAAGTTATTGAACCTGTCGCCGGAGCTGACAAAATTTGAAAGATATGTTATAGATATTCCAATCTGCCATACGGCAGTTTTGTTTTTTGACTCCAATGAGGTGACAAAATGAGTTATTTACTTACAGCTGATGTAGCCAAACAGGCTGTCGAGATGGTGGAGCCCATAATCTATACCGCAATGGGTTGCAAACTGTTTAAGCGGGACCATCTTCACATAGTGGTGATGGACCCTGCTGCGATGCCAATTAACAGAAATAGGGTGACTTTCAAGTCTGCTATCCTATATGAAGTATCGCTTGGTAACACGGAAAATTGGGAGCATGACTATGCTAAAATTGCCCGATCCAAAGCACAAATCTCGTGGTGGACAAAACTTCCGACACACATAGTCCAAGAAACGATGCCCTATATTCTGACAGGAGTCGACACCAAGCACTACGGAAGCGTTGTTTTGGATGGTATCGTTGTCGCGGCAAGTGGTGTCCAGCCGTGGTATGACGAATGTGTATCCCATATGGTTGCTGCAGCATGTCGGGCATTTAGCATCGAGAATATGCAGGAGGATATACTTCCGTCCGACTCGGATTTTCTTGGCACAGCTTGAGTTCATAAAAAGACCGCATGGTTCGCCCTACGGTCTTTCTTTTTTATACAAAACAAGAGGTTCGAACGTCGTCCACCCAGCGGAGCTTGTAAACAAATAGTGCCTTTTGGCACTTTTTTGTTTTACACAATTTTTCGGACAGAGCTCGAAAAGGTTGCCAGATATTTTGTAAAAATATCAACAACCTGTACCTGTCTGCGCAGGCAGGCTGAAACTGTAAGGGTCGAAACTCTTTATACCAAACAGGTTTAAATTTTTGGTATACTTTTGACACGAGGAATATATCAATAATTACTGCAAAAAAAGATGCCTTTGAAAGAGCGGATAAAACTTTTTCCACAATATTTATGAAGTATTTGAGTACTATTATTGACGCCACCAAAATAACAATGCAAGAGAGTGTATATCGCATTCTTTTTATTCCAATTACAATACTCTCTGCTGTATTATTTGTAGCAATACCGGTAATATTCGTACCTTCAAACACACTCAAGTTACAGTTTGGTTTATATACGTTTAGTGACTACGTAGTCCTCACGCTACTTGCGCTACTTAGCTCACTTTTCATAATAATGAAATATTTTACCTACAAACAATCAAAGAGAGAAAGTATAAATCTTGCTTCGGTTGGACGTGGAGGTCTAGGTGGTACATCTGTTACTGCAGCTTCCATATTTGGAGCCGCATCGTGTCCAATGTGCGTAGCTTCACTTTTTGGATTTTTGGGCTTCGGAGCAGTAGGTCTGCTTGTAACATATCAGTGGTGGATCTTTGCAATAACTCTAATACTATTTTTAGTGATTATCTACTACTCATCAAGGCAAATTATTGGCAAATGTGAAAAATGCAATATTCATGAGTAGAAAATTTATAGGAATTCTGGCGTTTTTATTTTTCCTTGTCATAAGCATAGGGCTTTTATGGCTTGCGACACAAAGTGACAACTCGGTGTCAGTGTTTCTATCGTACGCCGCTGGTCTTTCAATGATATTTCTCCCCTGTACACTGCCACTTGCATTTGTCATAGTGCCCCTTGCTGTAAAAGAAAAAAGCACGAGCAAGGCACTGGGCATTTCAGTGGCATTTGGAGTTGGGCTTGCTACCACACTCGCACTCTATGGTGTCGTAACTGCATTTCTTGGAGGATATTTCGGGCTAGACCAGTTTACGAGAGTTATGTTTGTCATAGCAGGGTCAATGGCACTCATTTTTGCTCTCTCTGAGCTTGAACTTTTACATGTGCCACTTCCTTCATTTGGACACAGTAAAAGTACGTGGATTAAAGAAGGATATGCAAAAACATTTTTTCTTGGAATGTTTCTCGGTAATGCGGGTATCGGATGCCCAAACCCCGCCTTCTATGTTCTTCTTACATACATCGCTTCTACTGGCTCTGTTATCACTGGGGGCTGGCTCGGTCTTGTTCATGGCCTTGGTCGAGCAACACCTCTCATTTTTCTTGTTTTATTAACCTTGCTCGGCATGCGAAGTATTGACTGGGTAGGACGTGCGTCGCGCAATCTACACATCTGGACTGGTACTAGTTTGACTATCGCAGGAGCATTTATTCTCACGTATGGACTCTTTGGTATGGCTTGGTGGGAAGATTCAATATTCCACGCTTCGTGGAATAAGTTCATTTTTAATATTGCACCAAACCTCGCAGAGGCTATAAATCACCCAGTTGCAGAAGGTATACTTGAAGGTTCATTTGCAACCGGCTGGTGGTTCCTCATTATTTTTATTCTCATTCCACTTATTTGGTACAAATTTAGACATGGTGTTGCTAATATCAAATTTTGGGTTATTGCTTTGCTATTGGTCACACTCGGCATAACTGCTTCTACTGGGATTATAAAAGCTGAGCACAGTCATGGAGTCAATGTAGAAGATAATCACACGCATGATAATAATTAGTAATAAAATAATATGGATAAAGCAAACCTAACCTGCCCACATTGTGGTCATATACAAGAAGTGGTTATACCAAAAGACGGTTGTTTAGCATTTCATAAATGTGAAAAGTGTGAAGAAATGATATCCGTTCCAAAAGATAGTGATAATTGTTGTGTTATTTGTGAACACTCAGATAAAAAGTGTCCTGCATCACACACTGAATAAATAGGAGCTAGAGTCCTATTACTAGAGCAACAAACACCAAGTCCTGAGGCGAATGCATTAGGGCTTTTGTGTTTGTCTCTGTGGCCGGGCTCGAAAGATGGAAATGTGTGTGCCCGAGCACGATTGAGCGTTGCGTCGGGGGTCGAGAGTGCTTAGTATTTTTATACATAAAATGTGGCAAAATGCTTAGTAACTCGTGACAAAACCCTGCTCAGCGAAGCAGACAAGATTATTTACTTGCGGTATCTTTTTCCTATTACTCTTAAATTAAAAATATTATGAAAACGCTTAAATGCGACCTGTGCGAACATGAAGCTCAAGGTGAAACATTCGAAGAATGGATGAAAGCACTTATGCCTCATTACATGGAGGCTCATGCTGACGTAATAAGTGCCCACAGCAAGGACGAGGAGGAGATGGAAAAGGAGAAAGGAAAGTGGATGGTTAAAAATAAGGCTCGATTTGACGCTGTCTAAATAAAATATATTACTTGTCAATCGTAAGTTTGACGCAGTGATGTTAGATTTGACTGTATAGCTCCACTATGCTGTACTTATGATGGATTTGAAAAGAATGAACGTGTCGTCTCAAGAAAAGCATATAGGAGAAACAAAATGTTACGTTTATTGGTTCAAGGCATCGCTTTTGGGATGTTCGTTATTTCTCTCTATCGGATTATTTCCGGTAAGGGACCAATGAAAAATCGCAGTCCGGATTTTACATTCGCGATAGGAGCTTATTCCTTCTTTGTGTGTGTTGGTCTTTTAGCAAGTTAAAAGAAATTATTATTACTCCGCAGTGCTATTGCATTGCGGGATTTTTTCTATTTAAAATTTAAATTTGACAAATTTAATAAATATAGTACGATAGGCAATGGAGGCGCATTCTTGGCACCATGCCAGCGCTCAGTTCTCAAAAAATGCTTTTAAAACAAAGAGGAAAAGCTAATGACTGAACCAACAATAATTGAGGAGTCGCCAGCGGCAGCTTCTCAGCATAACGACACACCTATACACTTCTTCGATTTCTTTGATGACCGTGAAGTTGAAAGTGGGCTAGTGCAGCAGTACTGTGACAGTTTGGGTATATCCGTCGGTTCGACGCCTGGACTCATTTCCGAGTGATATCCTAGTTTTAATCGTCTCATTATCGTTCCAATGAGATGACGATAATAAGGTGATTAAATTATATCGCTTAGGTTGAGTTTAACAGTTCGCCACAAACTTCGTTTGTGGCGATTTATTTTTATGCGTTGTCACATGTGATGAACTTGCCAAATTATATATAAATGCACTATTATACAAACAGATTTCACCCAAATTTTTGAGAGAGGAGTATATGGACGCACAAGAGGAAATACCATACGGTGAAAAAGTACGTCTCATTCTTGACTACATCGTTCCGAACAGTTTCACGTACATGCAAGTGGGAGATTATATCTATGAAAACGATGAGGAATTAATTATTCACCAGATTGGTCAACACGATATGAAACTTGCCGTCATTCCTGCTCAAACCGAAGGAACAGTAGGAACGTCAATATATTGCCATGATATATATGACCATGAAATAGAGTGTCCAGTTGAATGGGATTTTCACAGTCCTGGCATAGCTAAATTTCAAGGAACGCCCTGGAAACTACTTGAATTTATTGACTAAGCAACCGCCCACAAAGACACGGATGTCGTGAGGCGGTTTTTTAATATAGTGTCTTTCGTGATTTAAATGTGATATAACTGGGCTAGAATATATCACAACGGGAGGTTTCCAAATGAAAGATTACGACCAAACTACTGAAGTAACTGAAGTAATCCGTAAGCCACACGAACAAGTGCCATCGCTTAAACGTCTCGCCTTTTGGTGGCAGGATATAAGAGTTGTTTTCTATAAATATTTTAACCTTGACTATAGCAAAGTCGTTGGTCTCCCAATGACTCGCAAGGAATATAAAAAATGGCAGAAGACTGAAGATGTTCGTCATTTCAAATGTAGCAGACATCAAGTCTGTGGTAATTTTGCAAATTTAAGTCCGTATCTTCCAACTGGAGATGGTTGGATGTCGTGCCAGAGGGATTCGGAAAAAGGATTTAAATGCAGCCAGGTAACTAGGGCTTGTTTGCACGATGATACAATTGAAATTACCCCATATATGTAACTATTAAAAGGTATCCTACGGGATACCTGTTTTTTGTACAAAATAGGTTTGAACACCAATACTCCACCAGAGTTATACTTGACAATGTGATTTGATTATGCTACAATGAAAACAGTTGAATTTTAGACATGTTGTCTGAAAAATGATTGGAGAAAATGAAATGACTGGTTTGCAATTAGTGTTGTTCACACTTGTATTGATTGGATTGCTTTCGGGATACTGGTTTGCCATACATCGGGAGCTCATTAAGAGAACTCCCGACATAACTTGGGCACGAAACATATCTATCATTTCGATTTTACTGTATGTAGGTCTCTTCGTGGCTTACTTCCCTGCTATTAATTAACGACAGCGACTATTATACAAATCCCCCCGCGATGCAATAGCATCACGGGGTTTTTTATTTACAATTTTTATGAATTCCAGTGTCTCCATGTAAAGAAAAAGTAGTGTATAATTAAACAACACAAGGAGTAAAACGACTATGTGATTGTTTAACCCTGTTAAATCCCGCAAAGCGGGAGCGGCAAGGTCGCATTTAACAGGGTGATGATTTAGATGACATTATTTTTCATTACCATTCAAAATAATTAACAAAATCTATCATGGCAAAAAGAAGTACAGGAATTGAAAAGAGAAAAACCTCGCGTTCAAAAAAGACCAAAAAACGACTCGCGGTAAAACGTGAAATGCTAGCTCAAAGAGCCAGCAAAAAGCGCAAGTAAATCAATTTTTCTTTCACAGAAAGCAGTAAGCCCTTGATACGGGTTGCGCTTGACATTATATTGATTGTGTAATATACTGCCAACATCAAATAACTACTGAAGAAGAACTGAGTCGAGTTTAATCTTTTGAGTGTATTTGAGGTAGTGAAAGCGATATGTAGAGCTTTCATACAAAGATTACTCGTTTTAGTTTTTACACTAAATGAAAAAAGGAACTATTGCGCGCCTCATGGATAAAGGCTACGGCTTTATTAAGACAGAGGATAGCGATAAAGATCTCTTCTTTCATTCAAACGAAGTACAGGGTACTGATTTCAACTCCCTTAAAGAGGGTGACGAAGTAGAGTTTGAAGTGACTGAAGGACAAAAAGGTCCGCAGGCGGTCAAAGTAAGCCGCGTTGAATAAAACAAAAAACCCGCTCGAATAGAGTGGGTTTTTTGTATATGTGGATGGTTGTAGGTGAATTTCTGTCTTTGTGACCAAATAAAAAATCTTCACTATACTAGGCACTTATGCAACTGAGAATACGCTATATTGCGAAAAAAATGAATACTATGCTGAAGCAAGTACATCCATTTTATTGGGTGATTTCTGCGGTATTCGTGATTGTAATAACGTCTATTGGCTATGCTTCATGGTACGGATACGATCGCCTCACTACACTTTCTATCCAAATAACATCTTTGGAATCAAAACTTTCTGCTACAGTTGCTGTGCTTCAGGACAATATTACTGAAACACAAATCTCGTTTACAAATGCTCTTGAGCAAGAACAACAAAATGTGTCAGCAATAAAAAAGCAACTTGGAAATTTTGAGAAAGAAGTAGGGGAAATTTCTGGTACAGTAACCATACTTGAAAAATTAAGCAACACCGATAAAGAGCTTTTGCAGAAATATTCAAAGGTCTATTTCCTAAACGAGCACTTCGCTCCAAGACGGCTTGCAGAGATTGAAAAGAAGTATTTATACAGTGAGAGAAGGCCTGAGTTTATACATGGGTCAGTATGGCCATACCTGAAACAACTTCTTGATGCAGCAGGGCGTGATAATGTGACTTTATATATAAAATCCGCATATCGTTCATTTAATAATCAAGAATCATTAAAATCTTTCTACACCGTGACCTACGGTGCAAACACCGCAAACCAGTTTTCTGCGGATCAAGGATATTCTGAACATCAGCTCGGCACAACTGCAGATTTCATCACGACCGGACTTAAGGGTAAACTAGAGGGATTTGAAAATACACAACCATATCAGTGGATGCTAAGTAATGCATACAAATATGGCTTTATACTTTCCTATCCACAAAACAATGACTTTTATATATTTGAGCCGTGGCACTGGAGATTTGTTGGTATTGCTTTGTCCACAGAGCTATATAGTACTAACAAACATTTTTATGATCTGAACCAGCGTGAAATTGACAAATATTTAGTGACTATTTTTGAATAAGACTGTGGGTATTGAACTATAGAGAATCTGATTTGGATTATATTACATTAAAATATAAAGTTTTATAGTTTTACTATTTGGTTTTTTTATTTTTTGCAGGGGGCACACTTGCAACCATGTGGTTTGATAAAATCATCAAAATATTCTTTACCATAGTCATATGCAAGCTCCTCCCCAGACTTTATGTTTCGTTTGGCATAAATAAAAACTCGCTTACCATCTATTTCACTCTCACAATTAGGCCGACAGGAGTGGTTGATGTAGCGTGCAATATTACCCCGAGTAGTACCATTTATTACTAAATCCTTGTCTACTTCAAAGAGATATTTACCACCATTTTTATCAGCTTCTTCATCTGACAGAAACGTTCCAAAATACTCGGCAACAAAGTCCCCTTTTGGTATAGGAAACTGTGTTTTAAGCCCCAGCCCTGCGCTACTGCGTACTACGGCAAGTGTGTGTTTGGATTTTCGTGGATATCGGTACCCCATACAATACGATTATGCAAATGTCACGACCGTAAGTGTATCAGATTTTTTAAACAAAACCTTGTAATTTTCTGGGGACAAATATTTAGAATTGTCTTTTATTTCTTTTCCGCCGTTGTATCTTTTTGTAGAGATAAAATGCAACAATAAATAGTATTGAACCAACTTTTATTTTGACATCTTTCGTCCTTTATTTACAAAATAGTTTTTCGCTACCAAAAATAAACTGAGTTGTGTTATTTTTGAAGACGGGGATTTGATGCAAAAAACTTATCTATCGCACCGGTTATGTATCCTTTCCCTCTGCCTTTATTTTTTATATAAAAATAACCTACAATTGCGGCAATAAGGGCACCCACACTGTCAACAATCAAATCCCACATAGTGTCTACCAATCCCGATTTTTGCATATTAAAGTTAAAGAGTGTATCCATGGTAAATTCAAAAATTTCCCACACCACCCCTATGGCGACCGCAAACGCAAATGTGAAAAGTCCAATAATGTAGGGATTTGCGACAAGACGCTTTGCATCATAGAGCGTGTAGAGAATGACAAAACCAACAATACCGAATACTATTGCTGAACCACCGTGCAATACCATATCCCACCACCAAAACCGCTCGTAAAAATTTCCTACTTCTCCTAAAATCAAGGTGCCGTAGATAAGAAGTGTGGCAATAAAATGTAATTCGACCGGAATATTGAGTTTGAAGTTTTTGCCAAGCAGTGCTGGGATAAATGTCGCCAAAAGAGCAATGATACTGGTAAACAATATCGTCCACGAGCCACGCATGAAAGCAACCACGCCAGCTATAACCAGCGTTGCTTGAAGAAACCGCGCAATACCTAACTGTAATCGCTCCTTCATACGTACATAGTACCACAGACTTCATTTCTATTTTTGCGTGGCAAACGCTTGTATTCTTTAGAAAGAATTGCTTTTACGATAACAATCTCGGCACTGTAGCTGACCAGCCCTGTCTGGGTCTGGTTTAAAAGGAAGCTCGGTTATCGCTGTACCGCACTTTCCACATTTCCAGTCACCTTTGTACATTTCTCGATCGCTTCTCTGCCCTCCTCCCTTTGGCCGATTCTTTTGAAAACAATCTTTGCACTGTAGCTGACCAGCCCTGTCTGGGTCTGGTTTAAAAGGAAGCTCGGTTATCGCTGTACCTCACTTTC
>JADFSL010000020.1:0-2105 GCA_022560785.1 Patescibacteria group bacterium | reverse complement strand
TATTCGGTTGAAATATTATCACATATTTTTACCATTTTCAACAATCCAATATTAGTGTGCATTCCTCTTTTTTATATGCGCTATTTGTGAGAAAATATCTATATGGTACCGCAACTTGATTATGAGGTATTTTTCTCATTTATGTACGAAGCCCATATTGTGTGGCTTGTGTTTTGGACGATACTTGGATTTGCTGGTATTTATAGTCTTTTTCTTCTCTACCATTGGTTTAGGTATGGACTTAACTCATTTGCAATCTGGGTTGTGATGATTCTATACTTTAGTGTTTCGTTCCTACTTGTAGGAGTTATGTTTTTATCGGTTATGAATATAGTATAAGTATGCTGAAACTTGAGAAAAATGAACATGTTGAATCAGTGATTAGAAAGCATTGGTTTATACTCCTGCGAGATGTCATTGGATTGGTGATTATTTTCATACTTCCTATTATTGCTTATATATACATTGCAGAAAATAGTATTGAACTCACTGCCACAAACACCTTTTCTTTTGATATAGATCCGACGATTCTTTTATTTGCTGTCGCTTCATGGTCACTGCTATTTTGGACAAAACTGGCTGGTGTCTGGACTGATTATTATCTCGATGCATGGATTATTACTGAAAAGAGAATAGTCGATATTGAGCAAAAAGGACTATTTCACCGTCAGACTTCAACATTCAGGATGGAGCGAATTCAGGATGTAACGATAGAAGTTAATGGAATCGTAGCAACACTACTTAATTTTGGCGACATACATGTACAAACTGCTGGTGAATCGCAAGAATTTGTCATCAAGGGAATTTCCAACCCGAGGCGTGTCCGTGAGTTAATCCTGAACAAAAGTGACAATGCGATAAGAACAGAAGGACAAACCAATTCGGTCAAGTAATCCAGACTTGTTGATGCCCCGTATTTCAGATACAATTTGATGACTATGCTTGGAAAAAAGAAGCTCTCTACAAAGTCTTATAAGGGCACTCGTGATTTTTATCCCGAAGAGAAATATATACAAAACTACATTTTTGATGTGATGGGCAATACTGCTGAGTCATTTGGCTACAGTGAATATTCTTCTTCAATACTTGAATCAACAGAGCTCTACAAGGCAAAAACTGGAGAAGAGATCGTAAACGAGCAAACATATACTTTTGAAGACCGCGGTGGCAGAAGTATAACCCTGCGCCCAGAGATGACACCGAGTATCGCACGGATGGTTGCGGAAAAAAAACGAGAACTTTTGTTTCCTCTTCGCTGGTACTCTATTCCGAATGTCTTTCGGTATGAGAGACCTCAAAGGGGGCGGTTGCGAGAGCACTGGCAACTCAATGCCGACATATTTGGAGTCGCTGGTATAGAAGCTGAAATTGAAATTATTTCACTTGCTTACCATATTATGAACAACTTTGGTGCAAAAGATGAGGATTTTGAAATGAGGATAAATAGCAGGGAGAGTATTCTGGCAGAGTTTGATAAACGTGGTATTGAGGGAGATCGCGCAAAACAGCTTTTGGCACTTATAGATAAAAAGGACAAAATAGATAATTTTGAAGATGAATCAAAAAAAATAATTGGCGAGGTATTTGAACTCGATACTCACTGGGATGGTGCTGAAACACTCAAATCTGCGCTCAGTGCTCTTGGAATAAAGAATGTGTCATACAACCCAAACATTGTACGAGGTTTTGACTACTATACCGGTATGGTATTTGAGGTATTTGACACTTCTCCTGAAAATAATCGATCACTCTTTGGCGGTGGACGCTATGATAATCTTCTTGATATATTTGGAGTTCCCAATATACCTGCAGTTGGATTCGGAATGGGGGATGTGACTATGCGGGACTTCCTGGAGACACATAATCTGTTGCCAGAATACGCCTCTCCAACCGATTTATTTATCTGTACAACCGATAAAGAGAAGATCTCATTTGCACAAACTTTGGCACAAAAGCTTCGTCAAAAAGGAATCGCTGTTGCCGTAAACCTCACCGACAAAAAAGTGGGTGACCAGATTTCACTTGCAGATAAACGGTTTATTCCGTTCATTGTATGCGTGGGAGAAGAAGAAATAACAAAGAAAAAATTTACAATAAAAAATCTC
>JADFSL010000019.1 GCA_022560785.1 Patescibacteria group bacterium | reverse complement strand
TAATACAACCTTTGATACCGTTCCAGATTTTATTCTTATGGACTATGACGAAAACGAAGTATCACTGTCTGATTTTAAAGGGAAAGCACTTGTTATAAATTCATGGGCATCGTGGTGTCCGTTTTGTGTTGATGAGCTACCTGATTTCGGAGTATTGCAGGATGAGTTTGAGGGTGAGATTGTGGTCATTGCGATTAATCGGTCGGAACCACTCTTGCGGGCAAAAGAATTTAGTGACAGATTTGGTGTGACCGATAAAATAACTTTTCTTCTCGACCTGAAAGATAGCTTTTACCAGTCAATCGGAGGATTTTCAATGCCTGAAACGCTTTTTGTAGACAAAAATGGCAACATTCGAGTACATAAACGAGGACCGATGGAGCTCTCCGAAATGAGAGAAAAGGTTAATTTAATTTTGCATTCGCCCTTCTAAGTTTTTAGCTATGTTTAGCAAAGCTAAACGAAAAGTGAAGAAAGCAAATTTGGGAGACAAAATAAATTTATTTATCAGTAGATTTTAAAATATCGATTTTTAATAGCTAAAAATTTAGAGAGGGAACATGGAACCAATTAGCATCGGATTTATTATAGCGGCATTTGTAGCTGGACTGCTTACATTTCTGGCTCCATGCACTTTGCCATTGGTGCCAGCGTATCTTGGATTTATAAGTGGTGTATCGACCGAAGACTTGGAAGATCCAACTCGTGCTGCCTTCGCCAGAAGAAGAATTTTTCTCAACGGAGTATTTTTCATTCTCGGCTTTACTATTGTTTTTATTGTCTTCGGTACGCTTGCAGGGCTCATAGGGCAAGGGCTCGTACCCTATCGTATTTGGCTGACGCGCATTGGTGGTGTATTGGTGATACTGTTTGGACTGTTTATGCTCGGCGTTTTCAACTTGTCGTTTTTGCAGATTGACCGGCGGATAAAAATGCCATCATTTCTTAAAATAGGTAGACCAACCACCTCTCTAACCATTGGATCGGCATTCGCATTTGGTTGGACTCCGTGTGTTGGTCCTATCTTGGGTTCCATACTTCTCTTAGCGTCTACTTCCACAACGGCGTTTCAAGGAGCGGTGCTTCTAAGTGTGTTTTCAGTAGGGCTTGCGATTCCATTCCTACTTGTCGCATTGGGGTTTTCGCACGCAACCAAGTACATAGAAAAGATTTCTAGATATCTTAAATGGATGTCGATAATTGGTGGAATGTTTCTCATTCTTATTGGAATACTTCTTCTTACCAATAACTTCAGTCTGCTAATCCAATATGGCTTCCAAATCTTCGATTTTATTGAGTACGACAGACTTCTGGATTATCTTTGATATCCCCACTTTTCTTTTTTGATGTTTTAGGTATATACTGATTTGCATTACAAAAGCTAAAAAACTTTTTATGGAAGAAGATACTATAATGACAAATATACGCATACAGAAGGCTATGATACTCGTACTTATCTTTCTTGCAGTATTTTTGGTGATGAAGACCATTAGTGAGATTAAAGAGTATCGATTTATCGGTGGTGGCGTACCAGCCACAAATGTGGTGAGCGTCACCGGTACAGGTGAAGTGTTTGCAGTTCCCGACGTTGTTGAATTCTCTTTTTCTGTTATAGAAGAACGAGAAACAGTAACGGCTGCACAAGATGAAGCAGCAGAGAAAATAAATGACATTCTTTCGTTTTTGAAAAAAAATGATATTGGAAAAAAAGATATCAAAACAATCAGTTACAATGTGTATCCACAGTACGAATACAAACATGAATCGTGTACTGGCGGATTTTGTCCTCCTGGTGGCGAGCGGGTACTCTCAGGATTTGAGGTGAGTCAAACTATTTTAGTTAAGGTACGCGACACAGATGAAGCGGGGAGTATAGTCGCAGGAATAGGGGAACGTGGAGCAAGTAATATAAGCGGACTTAATTTTACAATTGACGACGAGAGTGAGCTTCGCAGAGAAGCTAGAAAGAAAGCAATTGATGAAGCGCAAAAAAAAGCAAAAGAATTAGCAAAAGATCTTGATGTAAAACTTGTACGCGTTGTGAACTTCTCTGAATTTGGCGACCAACCATTTTACCCGCGATTTGATTTTGCAGAAGCGACAGTATTGGGGAAAGTGGGTGGATCTATGGCACCAGAGATTCCAGTGGGTGAGAATAAAATAGTATCGAGAGTAACTATTACTTACGAAATACGCTAATACCACCCCACGGAGGTCCGACCTCGGGGGGGGCGTGCACATAAAATAACCTTCTAGTCCTTGACTAAAAGGTTATTTTATGTTCTTCTTCAAGGTGAAGATTCTAAAGTTTTGTTGTTCCACTTTATGTTAATTTGAAATTAGGAGGTTTTTTATGACTATCTCGTGTAGTCTTGCGGATATGCAATCTGGCGAATTAGGTGCTGAAGTTAGAAAGGCCTTGTATAAAATTGTTGAAAAAAACAAAGTCGTAACAAAGGACGGCGACGACAGTAGTAGTACAACTATCGGTAGCGACAAAAAAAGTCGTTTCGCAAGAAAAAAGGTCGCTTAATAGCGCCACAGTTTGGGAAGTAAACATTATATCCAGCAGTCACAGACCGCTGGATATTTTCTTGACATATTTTTACAAAGATGTAGTATTCATAAAAGCCCCGAGGGGTGTTTTTTTTTAAAAAACAGCATGAGCCGATTAATCAATTATATAAAAGAAACAAAAGGAGAACTCAAACACGTCAGCTGGCCTACGAGGAAGCAGTCAATCATCTTTACCGTGCTTGTTATTTGCATTTCAATTTTTACGGCGCTTTTTTTAGGCTTCTTTGACTTCGTTTTCACTTTTCTTCTTGAAACGTTCATCATTTAATTCACCCTCCTAAGTTTTTAGCTAAGTTTAGCGAAGCTAAATAAAAAAGTGGGGAAAAGAAATTTAGGAGATAAAATAAATTATTTACAAGTGAGTCAAAATTACTGATTATTTAATAGCTAAAAATTTAGAGAGGGTACATGGCAAAGCAAATAATAGGTCAGGAACGTAACTGGTATGCTGTACACACATATGCAGGCTATGAAAACGCAGTTGAGCGCAATCTAAAACAGCGCATAGAATCTCTTGGTATGGAAGATCAGATTTTCGATGTTATAGTGCCAACCGAAAAAAAGATAAAAATAAAGGCAGGTAAACGGGTGGAAGAAGAGGAAAAAATATATCCCGGCTATGTGTTGGTGGATATGATTGTAAACGATGATTCGTGGTATGTGGTCAGAAACACTCCTCGTGTCACTGGTTTTGTCGGCTCTGGAGTTCACCCCGTACCTCTTGTAAAGACGGAAGTCGATGCGATTTTCGAGAGAATGAATTCAGAGACCGTAAGGCACAAAATTGATCTATCCATAGACGAAGCGGTTATAATAGTTGACGGACCATTTAAGGAGCTTGAAGGCAAAATTGGCGAAATAGATGAGGAGCGGGGCAAGGTAAAAGTACTTGTTCCAATGTTTGGTCGCGATACACCAGTAGAACTCGATTTCTTGCAAGTTAAGAAAATTTAGAAAATCAATGATTACGAGCTTGCCAAGCGAGAAGGGATGTGATTTTCTTAACCCTGTTAAATGCGACTTTATCGCTCCCGCTTCGCGGAATTTAACAGGGTGATGATTTATATATTCGTTATCACTCATTAAAAATCAATCATGGCAAAAAAAGTAGAAAAAAAATTAAAACTTCAGATTCCGGCAGGCAAAGCAAACCCAGCTCCACCTGTGGGTCCTGCTTTGGGTCAGGCGGGAATAAACATTGGTGAATTTGTCACAAAGTTTAACGACGCAACAAAAGAAATGATGGGAGATATCATTCCCGTTGAAATCTCCGTGTATGAAGATCGAAGTTTTGATTTTGTACTCAAGACTCCTACAGCTTCGCGTCTGCTTCTAAAAGCGCTCGGTAAAGACAAAGGTTCTGGTAAAAATCTGATCACCAAAGCTGGTACGGTAACCAAAGCGCAAGTTCGGGAAATTGCAGAGAAAAAAATGCAGGATTTAAATGCAAATGACACCGAAGCGGCAATGAAAATAATTGAAGGCACCGCCCGCTCAATGGGGATTGAGGTGAAGTAGAGAACCTCAATCGAGTTTTTGAGCTATTTTGCAAAGCACTACAGCAAAATAGCCAAAAAGTGCACAGCTCCTGTAAGGCATAGAAGTGCGATAAGCACTTCTATGAATCTTGCCAGATATTTCTTTTTTTGGATCAATAGCAGAAAAAGGCTCAACAATGTTGAGCCTTTTGTTTTTTTAAAAAAGTGCTATTCTGTGTGATAGTTTAGTTCTTTACAAAGAGAGAAATGTTATGAAAAAAGCTACAAAGGCGGTTAAAAACAGCACGTATAAACCCACCGAACCTAATCTGTTGATGAAGCGTGCAACACGAATCATCACAGGTTCAGGTGATTTTGAAGATCGTTTTGTTTCTGATCATAAGGAGCTTAAGGAATTACTTGAGAATTTTCGACACATGGGATGTGCGATTGCATTTACTACAGGTGTCTGGGACCTCCTCCATATTGGTCATGCGAAATACATAGAACGTGGTCACATGGAAGCAAAACGGATTTGTTCTGATTTCGAGCGTGTAGTCATGGTAGTTGGTGTAGATACAGATAAATTAACAAGTGAGCGCAAAGGTCCGAAACGTCCTATTGTGCCTGAGGATGAACGTTACCGCGTGCTCGCATATTTACGTGCGGTAGATATTGTTACACCGCAATATAAAGCTAACACGCTGTTTAAGATTGTACTGCCTAATGTACTAATTATTTCCACGTCGACGAAGGATCTACCTCCTGACGTTGAGGTATTAAAGAAATACTGTGGTGATCTTGTGAATCTTGAACCACAGGCAGAAACGTCAACTTCTGCACGTATACGTCGTCTATCAATCGATGGTGCCACAGAACTTGGCGGAAAAGTACAACAGACAATCGAAGCTTATTTTGAAGGAGGTGGCTAATGTCAAAGCAAATAATTGTTTCCTATGTTCCTTCACCTCATCGCGGGTACATTGAGTTCTTCCGCAAGTATGCAGGTGGATCACTTTATGTAATGGGTTCTGAGCTCATAAAGGAACACACGAGCCTTGTGCGAAATCTCCCGGCAAACACACCGGAAGATGTCGTTATCATGGTAAAAGCTCTTGATATCTTTTCCGATGTTCAAGTGCTCCAATCGGATTACATCAGTGGATTGTTTACGGGTGGAATAAAAATTATAATGCCTGACGAGGATGTCTCACGTGCTCTCGCGAAGAAGTATTTCCGAAACTTACCGATTCATTTTGAATCAGTTTGGCTTCGTTGGGACTGGGGCAGTGTTCACACCAAAACAGCACCAATGAAGCACCGAGTTGTAAGCTGTGATGAGCTCGACCGTGAGTTTATGGGTAGAGCATATGCACTTTCAAGACAGAGTTCTGACTGGTGGCGACAAATAGGAGCCCTGGTAGTAAAAGATGGTACTGTTTTGTTTACTGCATTTAATAAGCACCAACCATCGGAACACAGCCCATATCTTGTCGGTGATCCGCGAAGTCATTTTGAGGCCGGAGAATCAATCGATATGTCATCAGTACCTCATACGGAGATAAGCATTCTTGCGGCTGCGGCTAAAAGTGGAATCAGTCTTGAAAGAGCGTCTCTCTACATCACTACATTTCCATGCCCACCGTGCGCGCAGGCTCTATCACATTCAGGCATTAAAAGAGTGTATTATTCAGAAGGATATTCACTCGTTGGCGCCCAAGATGTTTTACTTGCGCGAGACATTGAACTCGTTCATGTGCGCATGTGAACGCACCCCTGTTAATTTGACAGGGGTTTTTTTATTTTTTATTTTGCATTCCAAATCCAACAACGGTTTTTATTAGCCTTGTATTTTTTGTTGTATGTGCAACTCCTGAAATAATTTGTGCGTGTAAATGATTGACACTCGCACCATTATAACGAGTGTCGCCGTAACGCATCACCAATGTTTCGCCCTTAAGTTTAAATTTTTTACTAACCCATGTGAGATGACCTAATAGTTCATACCAAGCCTCTTTTTTTAAATCAGAAATATGTTCAATGTGATTTTTATGCACTAAAAGCAGGTGCGTTTTAGATCCTTTGTACGGTTCAAAATTTTTTGTTACAAACCAGTATTTACCCTTATGAATAATCGGTTGGGTGTGATATTTGAAAAAGTGTTTAGGACAGAAAGGACACACGTTGTCATAATCAATCTTCTGCAACACTTTTTTATACTGTGTCCGCCCGATTGAATTTTTGACATCAACACGCTGTTTCTTAGTTTTTTTAACCATGACGTTCTTTAGTATAAAAGAAGAAAGGCCATCTGCAAAGCAGACGGCCTAATAATGATTTCCAATATCCACTACGGTGCGTAAGGAATCTGCATCGATGGGTGCGGGTCGTAATCTTCGATTAAAAAATCATCACTCCCAAACGCAAATAAATTTGTGTTATCAGAAACAAGATTTAGCGTAGGAAATCGACGTGGGTTACGCTCCAACAATTCTCGTACTTTTGGAATTTGATTCTCATATATATGGGCATCAGCGAAAGTGTGAATGAATTTCCAGGGTCGGAGTCCAGTAACTTTGGCAACCATGAGAAGAAGTGCTGCATATTGAATCATGTTGGATGGAACTCCGATTGGAAAATCAGCAGAACGCTGGTCCATCCGCATGGAAAGTTTTTCACCAAAAACACGGAAATGAAGCCATCCATGACATGGTGAAACTACTGCCTTCTGGTGCCCGCCGCGGCCAATATAGTATGGTATCCATGGGGACACGAGATGTGTGCGAATTGATGGGTAGTTCTTGATTTGTTCGATGACATGCTCGAATTGATTGAATACACCACCGTCTGGTGTTGGAAAATCATGGAACGCACCACCATATGAACCTGGGCCAAGATCGTCAGGTTCTAGGCCTAATCTCGTTCCTTTACCTCGATAGTCTTCCCAGAAATCACATCCGTACGATACAAGTCCGTCGAGTGTTCGTATACCGTTTACAAACGCAATAATTTCAGCAATGGGCTTGCGCCAAAAACCAATCTTTCGCTCAGTGATTAGTGGCGCCCCATTCGTTAAGTCAAATACCATGGGAGGCAATTCGCCGAAGCAGGTAATTGCTCCAATCCCTTGTGGTGTTTCAGCAACCCGCACTCCGGTGTCTAGAATTTGACGAAGTCGGTCTCGGTACTGTGTGTCTGGTGACCGCTCTGCAAAGGGTTTGTAGAATGTCATAGGATATCTCCTTTGGTCTGTAGAATGTTGTGGATTTTCGTTTTGTAATGATCTAAACTTGCGTTACCGTAACGTTTTATGGCTTTACAGTCAAGGTGTTTGGTTTGTATTTATCTGATGATAGAATGACACATAATGATGCCAACTGACTTAATAAAAAAAGAAATACAAAAAGCGCTTGACTCGCTCTCTTTGAAAGCCGAAGGCATTCAACTTGAACACCCTGTGAGCACAAGCTATGGGGACTATTCAAGTAATATCGCGATGATGCTTGCAAAAACATCTAAGCAGAGTCCAAAAGAGCTGGCAGAGAATATTGCGGAGAAAATACGTGAGAACAAGCCACAAGAGATTGAGAAAATCGAAATCGCTGGTTCTGGGTTTATCAATTTCTTTCTCTCACACGAATTTTTTGCAGACAGCATTGCAGAAATTTTAAGTGCAAAAGAAAAATGGGGGAGTAACGAAAGTCTTTCAGGTAAAAAGATAATGGTTGAATACACCGACCCAAATCCATTTAAAGAATTTCACATTGGACATTTGATGAGCAATGCTATTGGTGAGTCACTCTCACGACTCATTGAATTCTCAGGTGCCGAAGTTAAGCGCGCAAACTATCAAAGTGATGTGGGATTACATGTTGCAAAAGCAATCTGGGGGAGAATGCAAAAGCCAAATTCGAGCTGGGGGGAAGTATACACGATAGGCACGCAAGAATATAAAACAAATAAAAATGCAATAGATACACTCAACAAATCCATATATGAAAAAAGCGACGAAAAAATAAACATGTTGTATGAAGAAGGGAGGAAAGCGACTCTAGAAGAGTTTGAAAAAATATATAAGAAGCTAAATACAAAATTTGACTACTACTTTTTTGAAAGCGAAGTTTGGCCTTTTGGTAAAAAAATCGTAGAGAAAAATGTTGGAAACATTTTTGAAGAAAGTGACGGCGCAATAGTGTTTAGAGGTGAAAAATATGGATTGCACACACGAGTATTTTTAACCTCGGAAGGTTTGCCGACATACGAAGCGAAAGAGCTTGGACTGGTAAAAATAAAATACGATAAATATAAATATGATGAATCTATCGTCGTTACTGGCAATGAAATACGTGAATATTTCAAAGTACTTCTTTCTGCAATAAAACTCATTTATCCGGAACTTGCAGAAAAAACAATACATATTTCTCACGGCATGTTGCGCTTACCGTCTGGGAAGATGTCATCGCGAACAGGTGATGTTATAACAGCGGAGAGTTTGATAGGACAGATAACAAAGAGCGTACTTGAAAAAATGAAAGACACTGATGTTCAAGACAAAGAAATAGTTGCCGAGCAGATTGCAATCGGTGCGCTTAAATATTCAATACTTAAACAGTCTGCAGGAAAAGATATTATTTTTGATTTGAATAAGGCTCTGTCATTTGAAGGGGATTCTGGCCCGTATTTGCAATATGCACATACGCGAGCGCAGGCTATTCTTTCAAAAGCAGATGAGCAAGAAATTAAAGAAAGTACTAAAAAGCGATCAAATGTAATTTCAGAACTCGAAAAGCTACTCTATCGTTTCCCAGAAACGATAGAGCGCGCTCAAAAGCATCGCGAACCACATTACATTACGACATACTTAATAGAACTTGCTGGGGCATTTAATTCGTTTTATGCACAAGAAAGAATTGTTGATGCGAAGGAACACGCTGAATACAAAGTGGCTCTTACGCGAGCTTTTCAAATCACTATACAAAACGGTCTGTGGATTTTAGGGATCAAGACTCCAGAGAAGATGTAATCCATCGTGAAATCTGTAGATAAAAATGATATTATGAAAAAACGACATGTCAGAAAAACATAAGCAAAACAGCGACATTTCGAAGCGTGAAGAAAAAATTCTTGCGTTTTGGAACAAGAATGACATTTTTAAAAAATCAGAGAAGAAAGATGCTCCACGTGGAGAGTTTGTCTTTTATGATGGACCACCGTTTGCAACAGGCCTCCCGCATTTTGGACACATTCTTGCCGGAACCATAAAAGATGCTATTCCACGCTATAAGACAATGCAAGGTTTCAGGGTGAGGCGCAAATGGGGATGGGATTGTCACGGTCTTCCACTTGAAAACGAAATAGAAAAGGAGCTGAATCTCGGGACCAAGCGTGATATTGAAAACTACGGAATTGAAAAATTTAATAAGAAAGCACGCGACAGCGTTTTACGCTACGAAGATGACTGGAAACGGATCGTGCCACGCATGGGGCGTTGGGTTGATATGGAGAGGGATTATAAAACCATGGATACAACGTACACCGAGTCTGTCTGGTGGGTATTCAAAACTCTTTATAATAAGAAACTTATTTACAAAGGATTTAAATCAATGCATCTTTGTCCGCGATGCGAGACCACACTATCAAACTTTGAAGTCAGTCAAGGATATAAAGATATCACTGATTTTGCAGTAACCGTAAAGCTTGAACTTAAAGATGAGCCAAAGACATATCTACTTGTTTGGACTACGACAGCATGGACATTACCAGGCAATATGGCAGCTGCGGTGCATAAAGACAAAACGTATATAAAAGTTTTAATGGATAAGGAGCGGCTGATTGTGGCAAAAGATCGAGTTGAAATACTTGGTAGCGAATATAAAATCCTTGAGGAGTTTAGTGGAAGCAAACTACTGGGCAAAGAATACAAGCCGCCATTTAATTATTACAAAAATGCGAAATTCCCCGGCAAGAAAAATGCGTGGAAAATATACCACGCTCCATATGTAAAAATGGATGAGGGTACTGGGCTAGTACACATAGCTCCTGCATTTGGGCAAGAGGATATGGAGCTTGCACAAAAAAATGAAATTCCACTAGTTCATCATGTCGGAACCGATGGTAAATTTACAAAAGAGGTAGAAAATTTTGCAGGACTATTGGTAAAACCAAAAGAGAATCACCAAAAAACCGACATAGAAATAATAAAATACCTGGCACATAAGGGACTGTTGTTTGCAAAAGAAAAAATCATACACCCCTATCCATTTTGTTGGCGTTGCGATACACCACTTTTAAACTATGCTGCCTCGTCGTGGTTTGTGAAAGTAACCGCTCTCAAAAACAAACTTGTTTTAGAAAATAAAAACATTCGTTGGGTTCCAAAAGAAATCGGAACGCGACGGTTCCACAAATTGCTCGGTGGGGCACCCGACTGGGCGATATCCCGTTCACGTTATTGGGGTGCGCCACTTCCTGTGTGGAGAAATGAAAGAACAGGTGAAATAGAGATAATAGGTTCTATTAAAGAGTTAAGAAAGAGAACAATTTCTTCCAAAAATAAATATTTTATTGTACGGCATGGAGAATCAGAAAGTAATGTAAAGGGAATAATAAGTTCACTTGTTGAAAACCAACACAAACTCACAAAAAAAGGAAAAAATGAGGCACTTTTTGCAGCCCGTTCTTTGGACAATAAAATTGATTACATAATTGTATCCCCACTGTTAAGGACAAAAGAAACAGCGGAAATTATTGCAAAAGAAATTGGTCTACCAAAATCAGCAGTTCTAGAAGATAAGAGGATTGCAGAAATTAATTTAGGGAAACTTAACAATAAACCAGTTTCAGAGTATAGAAAGTTTGCTTCAACATACGAAGACAAGTTTGTTAAAACTCCTGACGGTGGAGAAAACTTCTCTGAAATGAAAATACGTATTGGGAAGTTTTTGTATGATATTGAAAATAAATATAAAGAAAAGAATATTCTTATCGTTACACATGAGTATGTCGCATGGCTATTAACTGCTGTTTCTGAAGGTGCTGATATTGCAAGAACAATAGATATAAGAGGTAAGGAAGATGATTACATCAGGACAGGTGAAGTAAAAGAGCTTTTTTTTGTACCACTTCCCCACAACAGTAACTACGAGATAGATTTGCATCGTCCATCAATTGATAAAGTCACTCTTTTAGGTAACGATGGTGGGAAATTAAAACGAATAGAAGAGGTATTTGACTGTTGGTTTGAATCCGGTTCCATGCCATACGGGCAATTTCACTATCCGTTTGAAAATCTTGATCAGTTCAACCCACGACCAGGACTATTTCGTCGCGTTCGTGGCTACCCGGCTGATTTTATTGCAGAAGGGATAGATCAGACTCGCGGATGGTTTTATTCCCTCATTGTGCTTGGTACTGCACTTTTTGGCAAAAGTCCGTACAAAAATGTAATAGTAAATGGCACTATACTTGCCGAAGATGGACAGAAAATGAGTAAGCGTCTCAAAAACTATCCAGATCCGATGGATGTGGTGCATACATATGGAGCTGACTCATTGCGGTACTATCTTCTTTCATCTTCGATTATGAGGGGAGAAGATTTACACTTTTCTGAACAAGGTGTTGGTGATGTGATGAGAAAAA
The DNA here is from genome assembly GCA_022560785.1 of Patescibacteria group bacterium. Classification (NCBI taxonomy): domain Bacteria; species Patescibacteria group bacterium. The sequence continues at coordinate 761 of JADFSL010000019.1, read as the reverse complement.
TTATTATGCGTCTGTCAAATATCCACTTGTTCTATGCATTGTACGCAGACAAACATCAAGATGGGAATCCCGACAGTGCGCATATTCTAGATAGATGGATTCTCTCCCGACTCAATCAACTTATCGTTGAAGTAACAGAAGCCATGGAGAAGTATGAGCTTGATCGTGCAACTCGTCCAATAGCGGTTTTTACAGATGATTTTTCAACATGGTATTTGCGGCGTTCTCGCAATCGTTTTAAGGGCGATGATCAAAATGATAAACAGCAGGCACTTGAGACCACTGCATTTATATTTTTTGAACTCTCAAAGATAATGGCGCCGTTCATGCCATTTTTTGCAGAGGAGCTATACCAGCAAGTTAAAAGAGCACAAGCAGGTAGCGTTGAGAGTGTGCATCTTGAGCAGTGGCCTACAGCAGATGAAATAGATGAAGATGTGCTTGTTGACATGCACGAAGTGCGCTCTGTTGTTTCAAGTGTACTTGAATTACGCGATGAAGCAGGGATTAAAGTTCGCCAACCACTTAAGAAATTAAGAGTTAAAGTATCAAAGACAGAAATGAAAACTATTGTTAGAAAAAGAATATATGATTATAAGGCGGTGTATGACATTATTAATATGTTTATGTATGAGGCTAATTGGAAGGGTATGATACTCATAGAAGATACACCTTTCGTACCTATTAAGGGAGTCAAAGGTGTACAGTTTAGTCTTACTGCCATACGTAGTCTGTCTGAATTTGTGGGTATAGTTAAAGGA
>JADFSL010000018.1 GCA_022560785.1 Patescibacteria group bacterium | reverse complement strand
CCAGTAAATAGTAATAATGAGAGTTACGGGGAGCCATAGTGATGGCCATTTTCAGGTGCCTCTCTGCGAGATCAAGGCGTCGGATCGTCAGGAAGATGTCTCCAAGATAAGCATTGGCATACTCAACGGCTATGTCATCTTCTGCGTATCTGATAAGTATGTACCTGTAGATCTCTATTGCCTTATCGTAGTCACCACGCTCAATATGAGCCTTGGCTTCATCCCATATTAACCGAAGTTCTGGCCGATCATTGCCGTCCATAGTCTCTCCAAAGTGAAGATTACTGATAACATGGTACCATATGGAATAAGGCTGGGACCAACATAATGGCTAATTATTACATTGGGCGATGGTATACATGACCTGCTCTAAGCGTTCATCTTCTATTAAGGGGAGAAGGATGCCTTGCTTCCTCTAATTACACGCGATGGACTTTTGTTCAATATGTAACAGAAACGAACTATTAACCTCATCACCTTAAACAAATCAGCGGAAAATCGCCCGGCCTAATAAAGTCTCTTTCACGGTGATGGCTCCCTCGGGACACAACTCCTGACAGCAGTAACATCTTATACATTGGTCATATTTATAGGTAGGTGGCATTGATTCGTCCCCATTATGCCAGTTCACCGCCTTGGGCTTAACCGGGCACTGTTTTACACAAATACCACAATTTGTGCATATTATCCCATCAATAACTGGCCTTGGGCATATTTGGTTCCTGAGAAATGTCCTCACTCGCCCACTGGAAGTTGTAATTGGAGGCTTGCGAACAACTTCGAAACTCTTATCAACAGAGGATTCTACATCATCACCGACTATTTCTATATTCTGGTAATGATATGTCCCAAGGCCTGCCTTCTCACCAGGTTTAGATGTTGGCACAAATGCGGGGTCTAGATTAATGATTTTGCAAGCTACAGCATCCAGAGCAACTGGGTCATTGGAGAACAGTAAAACGCCCAGTTTCTTTGGTGTACCGTTCCGCGGTCCATTCCCCTCCATTGCCATAATGCCATCCATTATATATAACCTTGGTTTAATCAGTGTATTTAAATCGACTAACATTGTAGCGAATTCATATGGGTCAGCCATCTTAATATGGAATTGGCCTTTACGGAAACCTGGTATACATCCAAATTGATTTTTTACTGCTCCGGTAAACCTGGTCAGCCCATGTGTCTTGAGTTTTGACACGCTTACTAAACCGTCTGATTCCAGGACCCCATTAGCAAGAACAAAAATCTGGTTTAACAGTGCCTGATTATGTGTAACAGATCTCCCTTTGTCAAAATCAGCCATTCTGATGTCTAAGTCATCAGCCACCTGTTTGAATCCGCCCCTTTTCATATTAGTCTGACATCTTCCAAAACCTGAAGAATCACCATAAGATAGTATGAGGTTCGCCTCTTTTAAAATTACACCTGCTGCCCTGAATACAGAAGGATGCGTACAAACACACTTTTCAGGATTTGTACCTATCAGCGCATTGGGTTTAATTACTATATTTTCTCCTTCTTGGGCAAAATGGGAAACTCCGCCAAGCAGGTTTACTCCCGCCTGAACTGCTTCGTATACCTGTGCATCATCGTATGTATCGCATTTAATTAGTGCTACCCTGGATTTTGCCATACCTTCCCATACCTTATTCCCTTATTTTTTACAGTATATAAGCACCCAAAGGTTAAGTGTACCATTAATAGTCCTACAATTACTTGAATTCCTAGCTGGAAGATTACTGTATAGTAGTAAAAAAGGAACCTTTTTAGCACCTTAACCGTAGGCTTGCCCCAGGAGCTCCACGCCACGAAACGAGGCCTATCAAACCGTCAACGAGTAGCCAAGCCTCATGAGCAGGCCTTTGCGCCTCCCCCAATTCGGCGGAGTGCCACGTTGAGAATCCGGGGCTTCTTTTATAGGGAGTCCTTATTCCCCTCCCCACTGAGCCTTCATTGAGCCAAATCTTAGTTAGTATTCCTTTACTCGATCTAGACATAGGCCTCTTTGATACTTCGAAGAGACTATATCTATAGTATTTTCGATGCTTCGAACGCATAACCTGAATGACCTTCTTCTTGAATTATACTATGTATTGACATAGCTCAAGCTAATAGTAATTCGATAACAGAGTAGCCATCAGACATCCACATTGGCCATTATGGGCGACGAAAGTATCCTTTACAGACATTGGTATATCATAAAGCCTCCATATCCTGTATGATCGCAGAAAGCTTGACTTTCACTATTTCCCTATATCGTAAACCACTTCGTATACCCTACCGTGTACCTTATCGTATACCCTATCGTAAATTCCCCGTAATGTGGTATCATATTCCGCGTACATAGCGTGGACTATATCAAGTAGTAAATGGAGTGGAATTATGGTAAAGAAAAAACAGCCGCCACCGTCAAAGATTAAATATGATAAAAGCCATCCTACCATCAGCATACGAGTGAGCCAGGATTTAAAAATACAGCTAGACGAAATTAGAGAGACGAGCGGTAAAAGCATAGGTGATATCTTAAGGGAAGCAGTGGGTGCTCAAGACGTATCTGTCAAAGATGCATGGAAGCGAGGCGTCAGCCATGGTAAAGGACTTTATGGCGTGAATTACAAATGCTCGGTTTGTGGTGGAAATCTGATTATTGATACCGCAGATGAAAAGAAAGCTGCCAGTATCTTAATTCAAAGCTATTATCTTCTAAAAGATTTAGGGAAATACGGATAGGATTGAATAAGTATATCGTATCCTCGTAGTTAGGCAGCCCACAACAATCCGCCCTAAAGTAATATACATAATCTCCCAAATAAAAAATTTTATTGGCAGTTTCCAATTGAGCAAGTATAGAAACTTCATAATTAATAGCTTTTTCAACGACTTTAAAAGAGTTTAGATTTTTAATTTCAACTTTTGTACCAAGAGAGGCATTTTTACTTACTGAGATGTTTGCCTCAACCCTCATCTCACCTTTTTCCATATTAGCATCTCCTATTCCTAAATAGCGAATTAAAAGCTGGAGTTCTCGGGCAAACGAGACTGCTTGTTTAGCATCTTTAATCATCGGTTCCGTAACCAATTCCATCAGAGGAACACCAGCTCTATTAAAATCAATCAAGCTATGGCTGTCATCTGAACTGTGTACTGAACGCGCGGTGTCTTCCTCGAGATGTATCCTTGTGATTACAATGCCATTTAACTTACCTCCGCTTACAAGAGGGAATTTGTATTGGCTTATTTGATAGCCTTTTGGAATATCTGGATAAAAATAATTTTTACGATCAAATTCTGTAAAATCAGCTAAGTCGCTGCCAAGAGCGAATCCTATAGTTAGAACATTTTTTATAGCTTGTCTGTTAAGAACTGGGAGTGTTCCTGGATGTCCCATACACACTGGACAGATGTTAACATTTGGCTTCTTCTCATTGGAATCGTTTTTGGAATTACAAAAAAGCTTTGTATTGGTTTTTAGCTCAGCGTGTATTTCTAGCCCTATAGTAGGTGAGTACTCCATGCACACAATTGTAGCAGAAGTACAACGCTATTCAAACGTAGAAATTTTTATATCATCTATAAAAAGTAGTCTGGTGCATAAAAAACATATCGCCCACAGATCCAAACAGTAAGATCTAAGCAGACTACATACTCGGTACATTATAGCGTAGTGGGGAATAGAATGGCTAATTTTTGAAAAAATATGTGTGATATACAAAAATCTCTATATTTATCGTAATATACCTTTAAAATAAAGCTATCTCGCCTAAGCGAGATAGCTTTATTACTTCCTTTTTATAATGAGTATGTACGCCAAACTGAATATAAAAAGTGCAATAACTAAAAATAATACCAATAGAAAATATTGTTTCTGTATGAATGCTATTCCAAGGTATGCAAAAACAAATGAAAAAGGAGTGACCCCGATGAGTGTAGCGAGAATGTACTTCCCCACCGATATTCTGCTGAGAAATCCTATGGCGTAACTGAGTATATCAACTGGGATAATCATACGAAGTATCACAATCCACCAAAATTCCGCATTTAAGGGTATGTACTTTTCATACTTGGATATTTCATCAAGTGACACAAAACGAGCAAGTGCAGGTCTGCCTAGATGTCGCGCAATTAAAAAGGCAACAACGGCTCCCGCAGTCCACCCTACTATGCTATACATCGCTGTCGGTAGTGGGCCAAGCACAAGTGCAACTGTTGGAACTATTGGCAACACTGCAATCGGAGCAATAACTGTTGCAACAAACATCAGTACGATAAAAGTAATTGAACTTATAATATAATTATCTCCTATAAATTGCTCCAAGTAATAGATAGGTTCATTTAAAAACAATGAGAGTAGTGCAAGGGCAATAAAAGTAAAAAATAAAATAGTAGCGTAATTCTTTCGCAAACCAATATTTATATTCTGCATCAGAGAACTTTGTTACCAAACCAACCAAACACTGAAACAATAAATGCTCCGATGAATGCTGGAATAAATCCTGCAACCGTAAACCCGTCTACAAAAGTAGAGACGAACCAAAATAAAAGGGCGTTTATAATAAATGTGAAAAGTCCTAGTGTAAGAACATTAATTGGTAGAGTTAAAATAAAAAGTATTGGTTTCAATGTCAGATTGATAACTCCCAGAATGAGCGCAACCATGAGTGCAATATAGAAACCAGAGACCTCAATTCCTGGAACATAATTAGCAACAAGTAAAATTGCAAGTATGCTGATTAATAGTTTTGCTATAAGTTTTATCATTTGTTTTTTCTACCATCTTTAAGTGCTTGTGCATACCACAGAAGCTCTTTGAGCATTTCATCTATCCTTTCTCCATATGAAGCGTCTTTTATTGTACCATTCTCGGTAAACAAATCTTTCACATTTGAAAAGTATACTGCGTTTCGTATAGGAACCATTTTAAATTCTATCAGAACTTGTTTTAGATGCTCCACCACATGCGCTCCACCTAGCCCCCCTGCCGAAACACCACAGAGAGCAACTGGTTTTTTTTCATATTCATCGTAGAGCGAATCAAGTAATAATTTTAACTCACCGGGATATCCATGATTATATTCGGGAGTTACAATGACGAGCGCATCTGCGTTTTCTATGATTTCTTTCCACTGAGTCTTTTTTTCATTTGCGCCTCCCACTCCCCACGGTGGAGTGGTTATAGTATATGTATGATCTCTTATATCTATAAGTTTTGAATCAATGCCATCATGTTCAGTAAACTTTTGATGCACAAACCGTGCCACATATTCGCTGAAACGACCTTGCCTCGCTGTTCCCAACACAACTGGAATGTTAAATATATCCATAGATTTTTTTTGATTAGTGGATATCCATTTTCCACCCACCTTTTGTTCTCATTACCCTCGCTTCTGCCATAACAAGTTCGTCGTAAATTCCCTCAATTAAATCATAGTTCTTTGCCTCCTCCAGCGATACCCATGCAAAATTTTCTGTTTCACCGTTTTGAAGCACTATGTCACCTGATACAAAATCTGCAATGCAAGAAATCACAAGCGATGGAGCACCATCTTCGTGTACTCTTGCCAATGAGGTTACGTACTCAATATTTTCAATATCAATACCAACTTCCTCTTTAACTTCCCTTTTGAGTGTCTTTTCAAGCACATTATACCAGTAATGCTCGGTATCTTTTGGTAGGTTAATGTAATCGCTCGTTTCAAGCCGCCCACCGGGTACCACCCACATACCAGGAAAACGTTTTTTCTCCTTGGAACGCTGTGTGATGAGGTATTTTCCGTCTTTTACAACAATTGCGGTAATGGCAACCTCATGTAGGTAGTCGTTCCCATTCATTTAAATATTGTATCATATATATCTACGCTCCATGGCACTTTTTATATTTTTTCCCAGAGTCACATGGGCATGGGTCGTTACGACCCACTTTTTTTGATTTGGAGACGGTTGTTGCCGCTGACACATTGCTATTTCCTCCTATAAGCCGTGCATTTGCATGAGTCTCTTTTAATTTTACCTCCTCTTTTGCAAATGCCCCTGAGCCAATATTCATCAGAAGTTTTAGCATATGTTCGTCTGTTGACCCCTGCATTTCCTTGAAGAGGATTAACCCTTCTCTTCTGTATTCAATAAGTGGATCGCGTTGTCCGTACGCGCGCAGGTTGACGCTACCGCGCAGATAATCCATCATCTCTAAATGCTCAACCCAAAGCATATCAATTGTCTGAAGGAACAGCTGTTTAACATTTTTATAAAAATCTTCTTCTCCAAGCGCAGATTTCTTTTCTTCTACCAATTTTTGTATTTCCCCATCATCACCTATTAATTGCGCAAGAGTAGATTCCACTACTTCGTTGCCACCCATTAAAATGCTGCTTCTACGTTCGTACACTATTCTTCTCTGGTGATTTAGCACATCGTCATATTCAAGCACGTGTTTTCTCGCATCAAAGTTAAACCCTTCAATTTTTGTTTGCGCCGATTCAAGTGATTTGGTAATGAGCCGATTTTCAATTGGCTCATCTTCAGGAATCCCAAACCGCCCCATCATCTTCTTTATGGTATCAGATGCAAAAACACGCATAAGACTATCTTCGAGTGAAATAAAAAACTGCGTTTCTCCCTCATCTCCCTGTCTACCGGAACGACCACGAAGTTGGTTATCTATTCTTCGCGCTTCGTGTCTTTCTGTACCAAGCAAAAAGAGTCCCCCAATTCTTTTCACTTCTTTATATTCATCTTGTGTTGCCGGGTTACCGCCAAGTTTGATGTCCACTCCACGACCTGCCATGTTGGTTGCAATCGTCACATTATTCTTTCTGCCAGCTTGCGCAATAATTTCACCTTCCTGTTCGTGTTTTTTGGCATTGAGCATATCGTGTTTAATCCCCTCACGCGTAAGGTATGAGGAGAGTAATTCATTTTTTTCAATTGATACAGTGCCTATGAGAACTGGTTGGCCTTTTTCATTAAGTTCATGCACCTTGCGCGCTATTGCTTTGAACTTTCCTTGCTCCGTCTGAAAGATAAGGTCGGGGTGGTCTTGTCGTTTTGAAGGTACATTGGGAGGTACTGCGATAGTATCAAGCCCGTATACCTTATAAAACTCTTCAGATGAGGTCATAGCAGTACCGGTCATACCCGATAGCTTCTTGTACATCCTAAAATAGTTCTGGAAGGTAATTGATGCAAATGTGCGGGATTCTTTTTGTATAGTGACTCCCTCTTTTGCCTCTATTGCCTGGTGGAGACCTTCAGACCATCGCCTGCCCGGTTGGAGCCGTCCAGTAAATTCGTCCACGATAATTACTTCTCCGTTGTTTACCACATACTCTTTATCACGCTCAAAAAGAGCTTTGGCGCGCACCGCGGTCTCGAGATGATGTACATACTTGATACCTTTCTCCGTATAAATATTTTCAATACCTAGAATCTTCTCAGCTCGTTCTATCCCTTCGTCGGTAAGTGTTACCGCTTTTAGCTTTTCATCTACATTGAAATCCGTGTCTTTTTTAAGTGTGCGTGCAATATGTGAGAATGTTGTATAGAGGCTACCTGATTCCGCACTTGGTGCTGAAATGATAAGCGGCGTACGCGCCTCATCTATTAAAATTGAATCTATTTCGTCAACAACGGCAAAGTGGTAACCACGTTGGCGAATCATCTTCTTATCATACTCAATGTTGTCACGAAGGTAATCAAATCCAAACTGATTATTGGTTCCGTATGTGATATCGGTTCTGTACGCTTCCTGTCGCGTACATGGGCGCAGAAACTCATGGAACACTTTAAAGGAACCAATTTCGTCACGTGCTTCATCAACCTCTTTATGTTCTTTGTCATAGAAAAATGACTCGTTGTCGTTTATGACACCGACTGAAAGTCCGAGAAATGAGTACACCTGCCCCATCCACACAGCATCTCTCCTCGAGAGATAGTCGTTTACGGTAACAACATGCACCCCATTGCCGGCGAGTGCATTTAAATATACCGGGAGTGTTGCCACAAGTGTTTTTCCCTCTCCGGTTCTCATCTCGGATATATCGCCTTGATGGAGAATAATTCCTCCTGCGAGTTGTACGTCAAAGTGCCTCTGCCCAAGCGTTCGCTTGGCAGATTCACGCACTACTGCATACGCCTCTGGCAACAGATCATCTAATGTTTCTCCTTCACCAAGACGAGTTTTGAATGCTTCTGTTTTGTTGAGAAGTTCATCATCAGAGAGTGCTGTAATGCTTTCTTCGAAAGCATTTATTTTTTCTACCAGTGGAGCAATGGTTTTCAGTGCTTTGTCGTTTTGACTCCCAAATAGACCGCCTAGTTTAAACATACATCACAAAATATAACATAAAAACAAAATCTCCCATAGTTGGGAGATTTTGTTTACAAAGAGAAGTCCTTTGTTTATCGCTTTCTTCGAGATCGTTTCCTCGTTGCCTTTTTAGCTGTTGACTTCCTTTTAGTCGTTCGCTTACTTGTTGCCTTTCGGCGAGTTGTTCGCTTTACAGTTGCCTTCTTTGCTACTTTCCTTTTTCTTGCTGCCATATGTTTTTTGAATTAATTATTTATAACAGAGTTGTAATAACTTTCGACCAAACTTTTCACTTAATCATGAAAAAAGTTTAAAAAAGTTATTGCGCTCACTTATGTATATTATTAAATACAACAAAAGCGAAAACAATGTTGTTTTTAAAAAAATGTGGATAACTGTAAATTTTTTTTTAACTTAAAAAATAATTTTTTTTAATTAAACAATCTATAACAAACTTTATGTAAAAAAAAATAAAAAATAAAAAGCAATTTATACATTGCTTTTTATTTTCTGTTGTGATTATGTCAAATTATGGAGAGCGGGTGCGAGCTCCAAAACAAAAGTCTATGAGTGCCGCCGCCCTCCATAATTTGAAACAATCAAGTCTAGAAAAAGTATATCACACCGACGACACAAATTGAGTCAAAATATTTATAAACGCAAATCCCGCCGTGAGGCGGGACTTGCATAGACTTTCGTTATATAGAACCACAACTTAGTGGCACTCACGAAGAGTATAGCACTAATGCAAGGGCGAGTCAACCATCCTATGGCTAAATTATCTTGTAAGCGAAATGATCGCCTGATCGCAAAAAATAGTTTTGTGATTTAGGGATTCCTCCCAGCTTCTATCTCATGAATATAGAACTCTCCCTGTTCTTTAAATTCAGGGTTCAGCTCAATTGATTTTCTGATTTCAGCTATTGCCTCTAATCTTCTGCCAACTTGAATATAGGTAGCGGCAAGTGAGATGCGAAATTGTGCATTATTGGGATCTGTAGCGATTGCGTTTTGCCAAATTTCTACAATTTTATCGTATCGTTCAAGTTGGGCATATGCACGAATTATGCGGTCATCTACAGCAAACACCTCATCACGTTCTTTGTATTGCTCAAACAATGACCCGAGTAATTTGCTGGCTATATCATCGCGACCCGCATAAGCTGCTCCTACAGCATAGACATATACCGCATCTGGATAACTCGGTGCAAGTTCGTGTGCTTCTTTGAATATTTCAAGAGCTCTGTTTAAATCACCTTTATTGAGATATGATGTCCCCAATTCAAAAAAGATTGCTTGTTTTTGTGGCGAGAGCTCAAGCGCTTTTTCAAGCTGTACTATCGCATCATCAAAAAAACTAAATCTATTTAAATATGAGGCGTAGAACAGTCTCACACGTGCATCATTGGGATTGTTTTCTATAAGCCGTTCCATTTCACTTCGCCCGAAATCAAAGAATTGCTGCTGCACTCCGGAGTCCACTTGCGGGTCCCTCACCCTCACTGCGGTAGTAACAAGTTGTTCTGCAACTTCCTGTCTTCCGAGAGAATTAAGAGCAACCACTTCTTCAAAATATTCAAAATTCTTTGCTGGACCTTCTTGTTGTGGTGAAATTGCTTTGATTAGTGTTTGTGCTGCAGTCACACCTTTTGCGTTAATCGCATAAATCGAAAATATTGTAAGCACTATCATAAGTGGAGTAACAAGTCTCACTGCCGTACCGTGTGACACAACCATTCTCTGCCATAATGGGTGTAGGAATGGCCGGCTAATCTTGCTATGAATATATGCGAGAAGTGTAAAGAAGAATATGTAGCTTATGAGATTATCAAAGACAAAGAGGTTGTGAAATCCATATCCTACGAGTAATCCTGTAAAAATGCTCTTTTCCACAAATGACAGGTCCGTGACTTTTCTCCAGAGATAGTAGAGAAACAAGAATGGCATTGATAGATATGCCAAAAGTCCCAAAAGACCTCCCGCAATAGCCCAATCGAGGATTATATTGTGGACTCGGTCAAACCACGGTTCCTGTGCGTAGAGCTCCGGATTGTAGTACTTGTTGAATACAAGACCGAAGTTCCCCTGACCCCAACCGAGAATCGGCTTTTCTTTTATTCCTTGCCACGCCATGTCCCAGATAAGAAAACGAGCACTGACCTTTCTTTACGTAAATGAAATATCAGAGAATCGTGAAAGAACCGGATTTTCTGTTACAAATTCTGTGTTTTTTATCGCCACAAATCCTCCCGCAAGTAAAACAACCGCCATAATTCCCGCAATAGCTATTTTTTTGAGTCTCAATTGTTCTTTCTCAAACAGAGCAATGAGAAGTGCTGTGAGGAAAATGCCACCGAGAAATCCCAATATTGTCCCTCTAGTGGCTGTGTAGTAGAGCATTGAAACCTGAAGCATAATTATTGCGCCGTAAATAAACCGAACCACATTTCCTCCTCGCCAGCGAGCGAGAAGAAACAGCGTTATAAAGATGTGAAAGAGCATATATACTGCCAAATATGTAGCATTGCCAAATGTTGCATCAAGGCGCACTCCACCTTGGTTTATTGTGACTTTGCCTGCAAGTTGGAAAACCCCGTAAATTCCTATAAAAGTGCTTACAGCAACAGATGTATTGAGAAATCGAGTCCATAGCTGTTGTGTGTTTAGCATTGTGCCCGCAACCAAAAAATATGCAAAAAGATGAGCCAATGTAACAAATCCTTCCATTCGCTCAAAATTACTCCAAAAACTCTTAAATGGGTATTCTCCTAGTATACCGGCAAGAAAGATGATTCCTATAAATGATGCTACTGAAACAAAAAGCCATGAAAATTTTGGGCGGTACATACTGTCTAAAAATGCGAGTGCCACCCATGCACCAAATATAATTTCAACTAAAATACGAAACGAGAAGTTTTTTCCAGTAATAAATGGAAAAAACATTGAATTTGCAACGATAAGTGGTATAAACGGCACGATAAAAATACCGCTAATGATGAGATATTTGAGTGCCTGCTCAATTTTCATCCCGTTAGAGTTAGTTCGTCCGAGACGAACGTTGATTAATTAAAGTATATAACATATTCGACATATCAATGATTCCTTAAAGACTGACAAGTATACAAACTTTTCTCAACTCTAACGGGATTCATAGAACATAACTATATCATTAAACTAGAATCATAAAAATACCTTGTCGTAGTAGGGTGAAACTACTACTCAAAAATAGACAACGCATTGATAACCTATAGACAATCAAGTACGATTAGAAAATGATTCAGAAGATAAGAAATAAAGCCTATAATGTGCTCCGATGGAGCGAAAAATACACCAAAACCGACATGGTTTATCTCGCTAAAGGTGGCTCCTGGCTTGCTATTGGACAAGTTATATCAATAATTTCAGGACTTGCACTCGCTGTGGGGTTTGCAAACCTGCTACCGAAAGAGGTATATGGAAATTACAAATTTGTTCTATCCCTTGCAGCAATCATAGGCACCTTCTCTCTTACCGGAATGTCCACTGCTATTACTCAGGCAGTGGCCCGTGGATTTGACGGAGTATTTCGTTCAGGGTTTTCTGTATATTTAAAATGGAGTGTGATTATCTTTATTGGTGGTACAAGTGGTGCATTGTATTACTTTGTAAACGATAACAGCACTCTCGCACTTTCACTGCTGATTGTTGGGTCGTTTGTTCCATTCCTAAATAGCTTTACGCTTTACAATGCATTTCTACAGGGAAAGAAGGATTTTAAAAAGATCTCGCTCTACGGTATATTCCGAAGTACTATACCCGCAATCTTTCTGTTACTTACTGTGGTGGCCACAAATAACCCAGTACTTATTGTATTTGTCTATTTTGCTTCACACACCACAATTGCTTTATTTTTTTATTTCCGTACAGTTGCTATATACAAACCTGAAGGTCCAACTGATGTTACAGCTATACAATACGGCAAACATCTAAGTATTATACGTGTGGTATACACGATTGCTAATAATGTTGACAAGATTCTTATCTTCCATTTTCTCGGTGCCATACAGCTTGCAATTTATGCTTTTGCGCTTGCAATACCAAATCAAGTTATATCAGCTAACAATATAATAAAACTTTTGATACTTCCTCGATTCAGCAACAGAAGCATCTCAGAACTCAAGATGGCAATACCAGGTAAAATATTGCGTCTGTTTATTTTTGTCACATTACTTACCCTGTTGTATATAGTGACTGCACCATACATCTTCCAATTTTTGTTTCCCCAATATATAGACTCGGTTATCTATTCACAAGTATATGCCCTTGTTCTTTTGTACATGCCTACAATATTTATACAACAACTTTTCTTTGCACACATGAAAAAGAAACAGCTGTATACTGTAACTGCCATAAGCCCTATTTCAAAAATTATACTGCTCCTTTTACTACTCCCGCCATATGGTATCTGGGGAGCTGTTATAGCTCTTCTTCTTGCACGAGCAATTGATATGATTGTCCTTATATTTCTCTTCAGAAGAGTTAGCTAAATATTCAATATTTCCAAGATATCATCAATTCTAGGTACCACAATTCCGATAGAGGTTTTACCTACATGCCATTTATTCCAATTATTTGAAATACCGATAAATAAACAATCAATCCTTTTTGCAAGTTCACGATCTGAATCTCCATCACCGATAACGATATGCTCCGCATTTGTTTTTTCGCAACTGCGTATAGTGTTTGTGTGTTCTAATTTACTTCCCGGTAGACCATATAGGGCAACGAAATAATCCATTACACCAAGTTCGTGAGCTATATATTCAAGATCTTTCTGCAAAGTAGCTGAAATTACATACATACGGTACCCAGCAGTATGTAATTGTTTTAGAATATCTTTTGCACCTGGAAATAAGCCAATACGGACCACACCACCACGAACCGCTTTCCCAAATTGGTCTGCATATTCCTCTTTTAAGTGAAGAGGTGAAATTCCTTGCTTATCGGCATGAGCAAAAGTCTCATCAAGTAACTGATATCGGTTGAGAATCTTATCTGTATCGTTGGAAAACGCATGCATCATTATTTTTGCCAACGCCGGTTCGTCAGAAAAAACTTTCTGCCATGCGCCATTCCATTTCCAAGCATTAGAATCAACAATAACCCCATCCCAATCAAAAAGAAGGATAGTATTTTTATCATTCTTCATTTTGTTTTAGCATCAACTCAACTTCTTTAATTTGATGTGGGCGGTCGACTTCAATCCAATTTGAATTCTCAATTGGAATTCCTTGCACTACCATGTCGTTGATATAAAGACGTATGGGATGACTAT
>JADFSL010000017.1 GCA_022560785.1 Patescibacteria group bacterium | reverse complement strand
ATGCTACAAGTAGTCACTCCCTTTATTTTCAGGTCCCCAACCTCCTCTTTCGTGTGCGACGAAAGCCTTTTTATCTTCCAATCCTATGTTATTAACCCATATTAAAGGTTGCTTCATTTTATGTACTCCGTATTTTGTCTGGGTGGATAGTACCACATTAATACAAAAAGAAAAGCCGCACGGTAATTATCGCAAGTTTACGGGATATAATATAAATTAAATCAATTAACATGTAAGTATGGTAGATATAACAGTAGTAGTAGCATTTATTACTTTGGAAACCAAAATTTGCGTTTACCTTTAGATAAAAATGTGTGATTATAGAGTAATAGGTAATATATGAAAAAAGGTTTTACAGCAGGTGCATTTGATTTATTCCATATTGGTCATGCGCGAATGTTTAAAGAGTGTAAAACAGTGTGTGACTATCTTATCATTGGGTTACAGACTGATCCGACGTTGGATAGAGCGTATAAGAATAAACCCACTCAGAGTCTGGAAGAAAGAAAAGAAGTTTTAGAAGCTATAAAATATATTGACGAGGTAATTATATACAATACCGAGGCAGACCTTCACGATATTTTGAAAACATTAGATATAGACATAAGGATTATAGGGGAGGATTGGAAAGGTAAAGAATATACGGGACACGAACTTCCTATTGAAATGTATTTCAATAGCAGAAATCATACATACTCAACCGCATCTTTGAGAAGGAGAGTATATGAAGAAGAGAAAAAGAAAAATATAAAAAACAAGAAACCGCATAAAACTGAATAAAAAAAAGAGCGCCGAAGCGCAAAATACGGATCCTATCATATATTTCTCTATAACTGAAGATTATTGCATGTTTTAAACAATGTAGTATATTGTGTTCAGTTATCGAAACAACGAGGAAAATGATATGGCATTTAGCGTAACAATCCTTTGCCTCGCCTGCGGAAAGAACAAAGAGGTTATGGTTGCTTCTGGAGATCCTTTACCATCGATTTGTGACTCTTGCAAATATAATATAGAGAATAGGAAAAAACAGAAGCATCTTGTAAAATTGAAAAGAATGACTTTGGAAGAACGCATCGCAAAGCTCAAAGAACAGGCATACAGTCATACAAATGTGCCACGTGGATACCAATCCCCACCACGTTACTGACATTAATGATTTATAGTTTAGCCACTCATCATATACATTGTGTGGCTTTTTTTTATTACTAAACAAAAACCCCCACAGAAGCAAAATGCTTCTGTGGGGGTTGTTTATTAAAAGACCACAACATTTTCTTTTTTTATCAGAAACTTGATGTTTCCTTTATGGCCAGTGACATCACCCTCAATGTTGGTAACATCACCTTTAACACCTGTGATGTCGCCATATATATCACTGACATCACCACAAACGTTGGAGATAGCACCCCATATGCCCCAAAGGTTTCCTCGGACATTACTGAATTTGCCCCTAATTTTGGATATATTGCCCCATACATCGGTAACATCACCCCAAACACAGGTGACGTTACCTATAATATTGGTGACGTTGCCCTGTAGGCCATTGACTTTCCCGTCAATATTAGTGACATCACCCTCAATATCGGTAACTCTACCTCGAATGTTACTAACGTCACCTCGGATATTAGTAACATCACCCCAGATATTGGTGACATTACCACGGATGCTGGAAACCTTGCCCTGTATACCACTCACGTCACCTCGGATATTAGTAACATTGCCCGAAATGCGGCTTACATCACCTTCGATGTTAGATACATCACCCCAGATATGACTGACATTACCCTTAACTTTTGAGAAATCTCCCCAGACTCCATCATGTAGTCCTGTGATTTTATCACTGATATTTTTTTGAACTCTTTTGATTATTCGCAAAACCATAATTTTGCCTCCATAGTTGAGTTTCAAAAACTAATTTTCTGATGATATATATGCCATATCTGACCAAATAAGTCAATCGTGTCACAATCATAACGTCCTAGAGCACTACGTGCTCGGACACTCCTAAACCCGACCCAAACACAAAAGCGGCACATGCATGCGCCGCTTTTGTGTTGGTTCAGGGTGGAGATTAATGAACGACGTTAATAACGTTCATAAAAATTAGATGCTACGTCTGCTTATCGAATAGTAGTACAATATTGTAGTAAGTATTTATATAAGTAATTCCTTGATTATTTATGAGCAAAAGAATGAGAATTATATTGTTGGGATTGATGATATGGGTAATAACATTTATAGCAGGCTTCTTTGCCTTCTCCATTTTTGATGTTGAGGAAGGTGGCTCCATAGCTCTATTATGGACTGGAGCAATCAAAGCATTCTCTCTAGGAATTGGTTTAGCTTTGGCGCTATTTTTAGTGTATAGAGATACGAAACAAAACTACATACGTACGGCTTGGGAAGCTGGAATAGTGTGGTATGTAATATTATTATTGGCAGACTTAATTGTTTTAATTGGGCTTTTTGACTTGGAATTAAATTTATGGTTCCCAATGATTTTGAGTAACTTTGTGGTTGCAATAGTAACTGTCGTTGTTGGCTATCTTCTAGCTGGGTCTAAAACTAATTTCGATACATAAAAAAACACATCTAACTTTGTTCGGACTCTAGCATTGTCTGCTGAGTTGCTCGCTTTATCTAAAATTTCAGACTGATTTTTGTGGTACACAAACATTCAAAAAAGTCTTTCGGTTTATAATTTAAAGGTCTTTTTTATACTTCCATATATCTCACGTATTTCTATATACGTAGGAGATTAATGCCTGTCCACCTCTGGCGGGAACGATGCCTGCCCCATAGGGCGTCCGCACGGGCTAGCCGTAGCTAATGCGGAGCATTATGGTACTGGGGTTATCTTTTCTAGAACCGAACGTATGTTCCTGGCCTAAATATTGTTGAACAGTGGTAGCGGTCTCTGAGTTTCCAAAACACTCCGAGAGTGATGAAAGAAATCTTTTAATGGAAATATCACACTATTGTTGTTTAGTGTTTAGAATCGCTTTTAAATAAAATCTTGTATATTTAATTTTTAACCTCCTTTATAAATTTACAGTATTTATTTATATACATAGTGATCTCCGATTGCGAGTAACACAGCTTCATTTTTTGAAAGATACATAAACACAATTCTGAATTTATAATTAACAGAAAAACTATAACGGTCTTTTAATCGTCCGTGTAATACATGAACTTTCAGTTGTTTGTGGTTATTCTTGTCTTTAAACAACTCTATTTTTTCTAGCGTTTCTTCCTGTAATGATTGTTCGAGTTTCCGAAATTGTTTTCTAAATTGCGGAGAAAGTGATACATCCATTGTTTATTTTGAAAGTAACTTCTTTATATCACCACGGAGAATTTTACCATCTGCAACCTCTCTTTCTGCGCGCAACACTGCTTCAACCGCTTCATCCTCTGCAAGGTTTTCGAGTGCTTTTCGCATGACTGCTGCGCGTGTCGCACCAGTACTAGCGACGAGTTGATCAAGATGAGTAATAAGTTCTTTTGAAAGTGGTACAGAAATAGTAGACATAAAATAATGTATTAATTTTTAATATGATTTTATCATATATTTTTTAAACTCGTATGTCAAACCATTTTATACTTCCATATATCTCACGTATCTCTATAGAGAAGGGGATTAACGAATGACGTTATAACCTGCTACATTTTTTATTGACTTGACTGCTAATAATGTATAAGTTTAGCTTAGAAACCACGGTATAAAAGAGGAGGTCAAAAAGTGAAAATAGGTCTTGATTTTGATGGTGTTGTATCTGACTGCGGGAAACTAAAGTCAGATGGTGCAAAAGAGCTTTATGGAGTTGAAATTCCGCCCCATAAGTTCAAAAAGGAAATAGTCATTGGCGAAGGACATCTCACATCAGATCAATACAGGGAGCTCCAGAGGATTATTTACGGAACTAGAAAAATTGGTTTTCTGATGGAGTTAGTCTCTGGGGTGGCACACTATATTCCTAGATTAGTAGACGAGGGGCATGAAATTCTTGTGGTCACATCACGAAGCGAGACTGCGCTACAAATTGCGAAAGAGTGGACGCACAGACAAGGACTTTCACTTAACTTTGTTGGTGTTGGATACGGAAATAGCAAAGAAGATGCGGCGCAGGGTCTTGATGTCTATATTGACGACGACTTGGACAAACTAGAGCCTTTGGTTGGTGTAGTACAAAATCTCTTCCTTTTCTCTTGGGGATATAATGAATACATCCAAGAAGGAAAAGTGGCACAACGAATTGTGTCGTGGGAAGAGTTTTACCAGGTAGTACAGGAGCTGTCCTAACTATGACGACGCCTATCTTTATGAGAGTCCCTTGCAAAAAAAGCGAGGGGCTTTTTCTTTTTCATACTAAATAAAAGCCCTTAAAACAAGCAATTTAATACTTTCATATCTGGTGGAGATGGCGAGAATCGAACTCGCGTGCAACGAAGATTCTTATGATGATTCTACAAAGGTATAGTCTGTTTTAAAAATTTCAGTGTTGTAAGTCTAAAGCAGACAAAATATTACGACACCAAGCCTCTTTGTTTCAAAAATACATCGAGACAGTTGTATTTTCTAGTCCGAAATATATAACATCATATGCATCGCATCGGACACTCGATACACTGATGTCACCCAGACTTTACGCGTGGGCGAATGCAAAATCATTTGCCGTAAAGTACGGAGAAACAAATGATTTTACTTTTGCAGATAAGTTTGCACCTATTTGCGTTCCAAGGTTTTTAATGTGCCTTGGGAACATACCTTGCACATTACAAGAATTATTCCATTGTCTAGGCCGATCATCCCCCTAAAACATATTTTATTCGTAAAATATACTTTAGGCGAACGACCTGCTATTTCAAAGAACTTTTTATTTCACGATTAATTTTTCGTTTTGCTTCTCGCTTTTTTATATCTTCGCGCTTATCGTATTTTTTCTTTCCGCGTACGATTGCAATCCGCAACTTCAGTTTTCGTTCTTTACTATACACTGAAATAGGCACGATTGTCAAGCCCTTTTTGCTCTCAGCGCCCGCAAGTTCGCCAATTTCTTTTTTTGTAAGAAGCAATCGGCGATTACGCAGAGGATCATACTCTTTTGGAGTATTGCTTGGCTGATACGGGGGAATGGATACACCGATTAAATACGCCTCGTCACCGCGTACCGTAATGTGTGTGCCATCAAGAGAGCCCTGCTTCCCACGCAGTGCTTTTACCTCAAAACCCAATAAATCCATTCCGGCCTCAAACTCCTTCAGAATTTCATAGTTTAGATTCACCTTTTTATTTTTTATAAGTATCATATTAGATTTATTACAGCATTTTTTTGCCTGCCATGTAACCAGCGCGAAGCGCTATGGTATTGGGGTTTTGAATCAAAATTGCCATGACCTTTATTTCGTGTCATATTTCTGTATAATATACATCTATGAATTTATTTGGAAAGGACCTCTTTACTAAAAGGAAACATAAAGAGAAAAACACGAAAAAGAGAGGGAATAAACCTCTTATACCAAAAGTACCGGAAAAACAGCGATTCTGGGCTAATTTGATTACCACATTCCTTATTTTTTTCGTCCTCATAAGCGTATATTCGTACTTTACGGAAAATCAGAAAGATACAGAAATCATTCCAATCTCACAACTCGCCCAGGAGATAAACAAAGGCGAGATTGCGACTATAGTGGTTGAGGGAGAAAACATTGAAATAATCTATGTTGATGGGCGGGAAGGCAAATCAAAAAAAGAGGTGGGCACAGCACTCACTGACACACTAATAAACTACGGTGTTGCTCTCGAATCTCTCGTAGATGTGACAATAGAAGTCAAAAGTCCGAGTGGCTTTCGTTTCTGGTTGCTTAATCTCGCTCCGTTTCTAATACCGATTATATTCATTGTTTTTTTTCTATGGTTTATATCGCGTCAGGTAAAAGGTGCTGGTATGCAGGCATTCACTTTTGGACAGTCAAAGGCTCGAATCATTAATCCGAACGACAAAACGCAAAGAGTATTGTTTAAAGATGTGGCAGGTGCCAAAGAAGCAAAAGATGAGCTCATTGAAATTGTTGATTTTCTCAGAAATCCAAAAAAGTTTCTCGATATAGGAGCACGTATTCCAAAGGGTATTATTCTCATGGGCGCACCTGGTACTGGGAAAACATTGTTAGCTCGCGCGGTTGCCGGAGAAGCAAGTGTACCGTTCTTTTCTATTTCCGGTTCAGAATTTGTTGAAATGTTTGTCGGAGTAGGTGCGTCGCGTGTGCGGGACCTCTTCAAGACGGCTAAACACGCTTCACCCGCAATTATTTTTATTGATGAGATTGATGCGGTTGGGCGTGTACGAGGCACAGGAGTCGGTGGTGGAAACGACGAGCGTGAACAAACACTCAACCAAATTCTAGTTGAACTCGACGGATTTGAGCCAAATGAAAAAGTCATTGTCATGGCGGCAACGAACCGACCTGATGTGCTTGATCCGGCACTTCTGCGTCCGGGGCGATTCGACAGGCGCGTGACCATTGACCTACCAGATAGGAAGGATCGGGAGGAAATCCTAAAAATCCACGCACGAAAAAAACCACTTGGTGAAGACGTAAACTTTGTTGTCATTGCCGAACGCACTCCCGGTTTTTCCGGCGCCGACCTGTATTCACTGATGAACGAGGGGGCGATTCTTGCGGCTCGTGAAGACAGAAAAGAAGTAGCGCAGTTTGACCTCGTTCGTTCAATTGAAAAGGTGATGCTCGGACCCGAACGAAAAAGCCACATACTTTCAAAAAAGGAAAAAAGAATTACCGCATACCATGAAGCAGGCCACGCACTTGTCTCGTCTATCCTTCCGCACGCCGACCCTGTCCACAAAATATCGATTATATCGCGAGGAAGTGCAGCAGGTTACACACTTAAACTTCCATTTGAAGACAGAAGAATGCAGTCTAAACGAGAATTCCTCGATGATATCTCCGCTTCTCTCGGTGGGTATGTTGCAGAAAAAATGGTATTTGGCGATTTAACGACAGGACCATCAAATGACCTACAGGTACTGACTGCACTTGCTCGCAATATGGTTACAAAATATGGTATGTCGGACAAAATGGGACCAATGGCTCTTGAAGGGGAAGGAGGACACACACTTTTTGGACGCGGAGTAAACGAAAAAGAATATTCAGAAAAAGTATCCGCAGAAATTGATTCACAAGTAAAAGAAATTATTGACGGTGCATACAGCAAAGCGGAAAAAATATTGACAGAACACAGAGGAGCACTCGATGCTATTGCTAATCAGCTTATAGAAATTGAAACGCTCGAGCGCGAAGAATTTGAAAAAATACTCATCGCAAACAATATCACTCCAAAGAAAAAAGAAGACGATAAAACTTAGTTTTAAAATATAAAAAAATGGCGCCCTATTCACAAATAGGGCGCCCGTTTTATTTTGCTATTTTCCAGGGTATTTTCTCACCTGCCATAAATGGCGTTAAAATATCTGAATTGCTACACACAATTTCGTTTGGAACAGTCCACGGTTCTCGTATAAGGGTCATCTTCCTTTTGTTTACTGGTAATCCGTAAAATTTCGGACCATTTATTGAGGCAAATGACTCAAAAGTAGAAAGCATGCCCTCTTCCTCAAACACACTTGCGTAAAGCTCAATGCCTACAGGTGCATTAAAAATTCCCGCACAACCACATGCATCATATTTTCTATGCTGAAAATGTGGGGCACTGTCAGTTCCAAGGAAAAAACATTTTTTTCCACTAGTCGCGGCTTTACGTAGAGCAATGCGGTTTACTTCTCGCTTAGCAATAGGCAAACAGTACAAGTCAGGTCGTATACCGCCTTCGAAAATATCATTTCTGTTTATACAAAGGTGGTGTGGTGTAATAGTTGCAGCAATATTTCCGTGTTGTTTGTACATTGACCACACAAAACTTGAAGCTTCTTTTGTTGTTATGTGTTCAAGCACAACTTTGAGTTCAGGAAATTCCACAAGTAGTGGGGTCAGGGTTTGATTAATAAAAATGATCTCACGGTCAAATATATCTACCTTGTTACCGTTATGTATCAATTGCTCCCCATGAACAAGTAGAGGCATTCCGATTTTTTGCATTTTCTTAAACACCTGATATATACGTTTAATATCAGTTACACCAGCGTCCGAGTTTGTAGTTGCTCCTGCAGGGTAAAGTTTAGCTGCCACCCAAACACCTTCTTTAAATCCTTTTTCTATTTCTTGGGGATTCGTTTTGTCAGTCAAATAGATGGTCATCAATGGGGTAAAGTTACTCTCTTTTGCAAGAGCAGATATAATCCGTTTTTTGTATGCTTTTGCAAGAGGAATAGATGTTACAGGAGGAAGTAGATTTGGCATAATGATTGCTCTATCAAATCGTTCTTGTGTAAAATGCAGTACTGTA
Source organism: Patescibacteria group bacterium (assembly GCA_022560785.1). Taxonomy (NCBI): domain Bacteria; species Patescibacteria group bacterium. Next base: position 5,606 of record JADFSL010000017.1, on the reverse strand, counting down.
TTAAGCATTTCATTATCGCGTACATGACAATGCCAATCATCTGATTTTACCATCTCAATTTTCTTCATTGTTTGATCTCCAGTAGTGTGGTGGGATAATATATTCTGCGAAGCACTGTATCATAATTTCTTTAAAAAAGAAAAGGTCGCGTCCAAACAGGACGCGACATAAAAATCTTTCATTTTTATTAAACTAGATCAAAATATTCAGCGAGAATCTCTGCGAACACCTTTTTTCCAAAAACCTGTGCATGTGTTCCGATTTGCACTGCATCTGCCCCGGCTTCAAGATGTCGTTTTAGCATAATTCCTGAGTCTATACCTCCAACACCAACAAGTCGCATTTTAGAACCAATTTTGTCTATTGCGATGCGTACTTTTTCTACTTGATGGATAGCTTCCTCTTGAATTTTTCTTCCGGATAATCCACCAGTTGGTACGGAAAGAATACCTTTTGTGTTGTAGCCAGGACGAGTGTTCATAATAACGATTTCATCAACTTCTGAAGTGTGAAGTATTTCCACGACCTCATTGATTATGCTATCAGGTAGGGGTGAGAGTTTTACAGCGATTTGTTTTTTCCCACGAAATCTTGTGACTCTATCCATCACTTCGTCTATTGTTAACCTAAGAGCTGTCACATCATGTGAAATAATTTCATGTCGCGCACCATCTTTCCAGATATTCGGACAACCAACGTTGATTTCAATTGTCGAAACATCTGTTCCAGAAAGAAATGAAGTCATGTCTGATAAATCCCCAGGTTCAATAGGAGCGATGCTGATACGTAACGGTTTGTTACTTGATGCATCTGTCATATCGTTGATGTTACAACGTAGATAATCGAGACCTCCATTAGGCATTCCTTTGGAATTTACATAGCTGCCAGGTTCAATTTCTACAAATGTTGGTTCTTTATTTCCTGCACGTTCTAATCTTGTGAATGATCCAGCAACGATTTCGTTAACTGTATCCATGTTAGACAACTTTCGTATATCGTCAGGTGTTCTAAGCCAGCCCGCAGCCGGCATTATGTAAGGTGTATTCATTTTGATTCCTCAAAGATCAGTTATTACTGTGGGGTACAGTAGCAAGATGCATGTGTAATGGCAAATAATGTCGTTTTATTGTCTATGGCACCATTTTGGGCTATAGTTTTTGTATCACTCTCAACTTATTGGCGAGTGGTGTGTGCATGCGCGCATAGCTCAGTTGGTAGAGCACGGAGCTTATATCTCCGCGGTCCTAGGTTCGAGTCCTAGTGCGCGCACTGGTATGATTTTTGAGGGTTTGATGCATTGCCTTTTGCAGGTGGAATGATAATGATAAGATGTAATCAAAGTGATGAATAAATTTTAAACACAAAATTTCTATGGCAGAAGATACAAACAACAGGGAAAATATAGATTCAAATAGCACGCTCAAAGATTCTGGTACTGGTGTGAAGTTTCAAGAGGAATTGCAACAATCTGCTCAGTATTCTTATTCTAATACTCCAAGAGCTGTCCAATGGGTCATTAGATATTCAGGTGGATACATTAAGGATGAAAAGCAAGCAAATTATGTTTTAATTGGATTTGTGGTGGCGGCGGTTATTATTTCGCTGTTTCTGGTTTTTGGAGATGGAAATGAACAAAATACCTTTACACCGAGCGCTGATGCACCTCCAGCAGAAGTTGTCCCACCGGCTGAATTTTAAAATTGTGTATTTAAAATATAGCAACAATAAAGGATTTACACTTATTGAGCTTCTTGTGGTTATTGCAATCATTGGAATTCTTTCCTCTGTAGTTTTGGCAAGTTTGAACACCGCAAGAACAAAAGCAAAAGACGCTAAAAGATTGTCAGACATGAAACAAATCCAACTCGCTTTGGAATTTTATTATGATTCTAATAACCAATATCCTGGACCAGTTTCAAGTTATGGTGAGGGTTCAACTTGCGGCGGATGGGATACTTCCAGATTAGATAGTGACGGGGATGGGCGTCCTTTTATTGAGCCGCTTATTGATGGGAAATTTTTCTCTATTGTTCCGACAGACCCACTCGATTCTTCTGGAACATCTTGCGGTGGTTATGATTATTATCGTTATAGCGCAGGAAGCTATGGTTGTGATTCCTCAAAAGGTGCTTTCTTCGTGCTCGGTGTTAGAAACATGGAGAGTAGCGATAGACCGCATCCTTCAAGTCCTGGTTGGAGTTGTCCATCTAGAGATTGGCAGGTTGAGTTTGATTGGGTGATTGGCAAGTTTACCAGCTAGATTTTATCAAATCTTTAGGTAAATACACTACTCAAGGTGGAGAGAGTGTTCTCTTTTTTTAATTTCTTGCTGTAACTGCGGATGCTTTTTGAAATCAGGGTCCTCTGCAACTAATTTTTGTGCTTCACTTCGAGCCGCCTCAACCATTTTGATATTTTTCATTGCTTCCATTGCTATGTCGGAAAGTCCTGATTGTTTTCTGCCGTAGAGTTCTCCCGAGCCGCGATTTGAAAGGTCAAACTCAGCTAATTCAAAACCATTTTTTGCACCCTGAAGTGCTTTGAGTCGCTCTATCGTTTTTGAGCCCTTGGTGTCTGCGAATACAAAGCAGTAAGACTGGTGAGTACTGCGCAGAACACGTCCGCGTAGCTGGTGAAGCTGTGCGAGACCAAATCGCTCCGCTCCTTCTATAATAATAACCGTAGCATTAGGCACATTGACCCCGACCTCAACGACCGATGTTGCAACCAGTATATTAATTTCTTTTTTCAAAAAACGCTCCATTATTTCATCTTTTTCTTTTGGCTTTATTTTACTGTGGAGGATTTCAATCTCATATTCTTGGAAAACATCTTTCTTTAACCGCTTTGCTTCTTCTTTTACTGATTTTACATTAAGGGCAAGTTCCTTTTTTGGATCCGGCTCATCAATGCGTGGACAGATAACATACATTTGTCTGCCACTTTTTAATTCGTTTCTGATTTTTTCATATATTTTCTCCCGTCCAGCTTGTAGCACAGTCTCAGTGATAACTGGTTTTCTTCCGGGAGGCATTTCATCAAGCAGAGTCAAGTCAAGGTCACCGTATATGGTGAGTGCGAGTGTTCGTGGTATCGGAGTGGCAGTCATAGATAGAAGGTGAGGGGATATGTTGTCTTTTCTCGCAAGTTTTTGTCGTTGCGCGGTGCCGAAGCGGTGCTGTTCATCAATAATGACATATGCGAGATTTTCGAATTTCACCGATTTTTGTATAAGTGCATGGGTGCCAATCAGGATTGGAATCTCGCCGTTTTCTACCCACTTGAGAAGTTGTGAGCGTGAGATGTCTGTAGCACCACCTGGGTCTACTTTAGATGGAAATTTCTTGCATCCGCTTGATGTAATGAGCCCTATGTTTATAGGCATGTGGGAAAAATACGATATAAATGATTCAAAATGTTGTTTTGCAAGAATTTCAGTTGGCACCATATATGCAGTTTGGAGATTTCCGAAATCTTGTCCCATGGGGTTGGTTGTTGTTACCGAGTACACTGTGGAAGCGGCGACTGCGGTTTTACCGGAGCCAACATCGCCCTCTAAGAGTCGAGACATAGGTAGGGGTGTCTTAAAATCATTCAGAATTTCATCGACAGCTCTCTGTTGAGCATTTGTCATCTTGAAAGGGAATCTATCGGTGAAGTTTTCGAGTTTTTTTCTATCTACATTTATTTTAAAGGAAGATTTTTTCTCATACTCATGCCGCTCCTTTTGTTTTGCAAGTTGGATAAAAAATACTTCTTCAAATGCAAACCGTTTTCGTGCTGACATGCAGTCCGCTGTTTTTTTGGGCGTATGAATCCACACGAGTGCAGTTTTGAGTGTCGGTAAATTATATTTTTTTAAAATTGCAGGCGGAACAAAGTCTTCAATGCTATCGAGTATACCGTTTGTGAACATCTTTACTATTGCATGGTAGAACCACCTTGAGGTAATACCTCTGCTTTCTGGATATACAGGGTAGAACATTTGTTTGTTTTGTTTATCCCCATTATTTTTAAACAAAGAATCCCCGGTGTCTAAAGGAATTTCAGATACTACTGCAATTTCTGGATTTGCTAAATACAGGCTTGTTTCACTTCCAGTCACTTTCCCGGCAAGTTTTACATGAGAGCCATTTTCAATCATCTTTGCAATGTATGGCTGATGGAACCAGATGACTTTTATTTTTCCCGTGCTGTCTTCTATAAAACCCTCGGCTATTGGAGTCTTTTTTCTAAATGCTTTTTTGGTTTTAAGCGAGTGTATTTTGCCATACAGGACAGCAGTATCTCCTTTTTTCAAATCTGCTATTGGTTTAGTGTCTGAAATACTTTCGTATCGAGACGGATAGTGAAAGAGAAGATCTCCAATAGTTACTAGATTGAGTTTTTTAAGTGCTTGTTTGTGCGTGTGTCCAAGCCGGTTAAAATGCTTTTCTATAGTATCGTCCAATGTCATGGTCTGTGCGTATCAGTATATACAAAAAAGACGGCTTATGCCGTCCAGATGCCCCCTACGCACGTTTGTGTTCGCGATAGTGAAGCGTTGCTAGTGCGAGCGTCATAAAGAGGATAGATACGTCTCTAAAGAGCACATCGAAAATTTGTATATTGAAGAAAATGATAAGCATCAAATATATTGAAGCGAGGACACTCGGAAAGAAAATATGTTTTCCTGAGAGTATCCAAATCGCGATAGCGATCTTAGAAATACCAAATACGGAAAGGAGCATAATCTCATTTGGAAACATGTCTCGAATAAAAATTGGGAAGAATCCAATCCATGAAGTTGGATCAAAAAATGCCGCAACCGCTGGGTATATAAATGCAAATGCAACACCTAAACGAAGCAGAAACATCACGAATTCTCGTTCTTTCATTATTATTGGTTATTGTACGATAATGATTCCCGTTTTCACTGGACTGAGGTGGTCATGGTATTTCCAAGAACCAACGTGGTCAAATGTAAAGGTCCACGATTCTCCTTTCGGAATTCTTCTACAGACATCAAATGCACTACCGAGGCAGTCGGCATCAGTTTTTTCTGGATATATGGAATGGGTCGGATGAAAATTAGAACTCGGCCACATATTTCGACCGCTCTCATTTACAAACTCAACTGCTTCTCCTTTGCTAATAGTAACTGTGCTCGGACTGAATCCGCTGTTTGAGTATGTAACAGTCGCAGCAGATGGTTTTTCTGGCAGTGGCGGTTCGGCAGGTGGTTGCGCAAGATCGTCAGAAGAATTGGCAGGGTCTTCGTTTACCATTGTTTCATTTTTTGGTGTATTCTTATTTGGATCATCAACAACTTGAGTAACTTGTTGTGTGCCATTTGTCACATTCTCAGTGCCATCTCTTAGAAGGAGAAATCCCAAAAATGCTACAACAATCAGTAACGTAACTGCAACAATGGCGTTTTTACTCATACAATATAATATAGCACTCTTTACTCCTCCGGGAAATTATCCTGTGTGTGAGGAGGGTCTAAACAGTGGTTCAATATGCGAACTTAATAGTCTGCCTAATCGTATAAGAAGCACTTCATTATTGAAGTAATCTTTTTGCAGCTATTTGGTAATTGAAGTTAGATGAAAAGAGTATAGAAA
>JADFSL010000016.1 GCA_022560785.1 Patescibacteria group bacterium | reverse complement strand
ATTAAGCAGGTTTACGCGGAGTTGCCGGACAAGATCGCGAAGGCGCGCGAGTTGCTCGGGCGCCCGATGACGTATACGGAAAAGATCCTTTATGCCCACCTGGCGGAGGCCCTCCCTCAAGAGGCCTTTAAGCGCGGCGGAGCCTACGTGGATTTCAGTCCCGACCGGGTGACGATGCAGGACGCGACGGCGCAGATGGCGATGCTGCAGTTCATGCAGGCGGGTAAGGCGAAGGTTGCGGTGCCCTCGACGATTCATTGCGACCACCTCATCCAGGCGGATACGGGCGCGGTTGCCGACCTGCTGAAGGCCAACGAGGTCAACAAAGAGGTCTACGATTTCCTGGGTAGCGTGTCGAATAAGTATGGCGTGGGCTTCTGGAAACCCGGCGCGGGCATCATTCATCAGGTGATCCTCGAGAATTACGCCTTCCCCGGCGGCATGATGATCGGCACGGATTCGCACACGGTCAACGCGGGCGGACTCGGGATGATCGCCATCGGCGTAGGCGGCGCGGACGCGGTCGACGTCATGGCCGCCATGCCCTGGGAACTGAAATTCCCGAGACTGATCGGCGTGAGGCTGACCGGGACCCTCAGCGGATGGACCTCTTCCAAGGACATCATCCTCAAGGTCGCCGACATCCTCACCGTGAAGGGCGGCACGGACGCCATCGTCGAGTACTTCGGCGACGGCGCGCTCGGGATCTCCTGCACGGGCAAGGGCACGATCTGCAACATGGGCGCTGAAATCGGCGCGACGACATCGGGATAAAGCGGGTCGTTCCAACTGTTCGGAGTCGGATCACCAAATTCGTAAGCTCTGCCTGTAACTCGGTTGATGATGTTCGAGTTTTTCCTGTTAAAAAGGTTCAAGACTTCTACTATGAAAGAAAATTCCGTTCCCCCAAAATAAAACCACTTCCGAAAATTAAGATTACCCCACGCCCAATACTCCGCGGTTCTGGAAAAGAGTTCATCAGGGAAACCATCGGCGTCAAGGTCAGAGGAATATATAGTTCTTCCATTCCTGAGAGTATCGCCTGTGTCAAATTGGGGAGTGTAGCGTTTTCCGGCCTGTGCGAAATAACGGAAATTAATATTCCATTTATCACCTCAGACGCATCAGGGCCGAAACACCTGCTTTTTAAGATGACACGAGCGACACTTGAGGATCTGGCACGAGAGTACATAGACCGCTCAATTAAAATTACAAAAGAGGCAATAGCGGAGTCTCCATTTGAAATCAAGGACATAGATGAAATAATTTTAGTCGGAGGACAAACAAGGATGCCAGCTATACAAGACGCAGTTAAAGAACTGTTCGGCAAGGAATCAAACAAAAGCATAAACCCAGATGAGGTTGTGGCACTTGGTGCTGCAATCCAAGCGGGAATACTACAAGGAGATGTCAAAGACATACTTCTCCTTGATGTTATTCCGCTTTCGTTTGGCATCGAGACACTCGGCGGAGTTGCTACAAAACTCATTGAGAAAAACACAACACTGCCAACATCTAAAACTCAAGTTTTTTCAACTGCGGCGGACAACCAAACCTCTGTTGAAATCCACGTGGTTCAAGGAGAACGTTCAATGGCAACCGACAACAAAAGCTTGGGGCGATTTGTACTTGATGGCATTCCTCCATCAGTGCGTGGTATGCCTCAGATTGAAGTTTCCTTTGATATAGATGCGAACGGAATTCTTGATGTCAAAGCAAAAGACAAAGCAAGTGGTAAAGAGCAATCCATAAAAATTGAAGCAAGTTCAGGACTTACTGACGAGGACATAGAAAAAATGAAAGCAGATGCGGAAACACACAGTGCTGATGACAAAAAGAAAAAAGAAACGGTAGAGTTTCGCAACATAGCAGACCATCTTGTTTATACAGCTGAAAAAGCTCTTACCGACAACAGAGAAAGCATTTCAGATGATATAAAAAAGAGTGTTGAGGAAAAAATTGGGGCACTTAAAGAAGTGAAAGATGGAGATGATTCTGAGGCAATAAAAAGCGCAACCCAAGCATTGTCAACAGAAATGCAAAAAATAGGTGAGGCAGTAGCCGCCCAGAATAAACAACAGAGTAAAAAAGGAAGCGATAGTGCAGATGGGGGGCAAAAAGATACAGCAGATGAAAAAGTCAGAGACGCGGAATTTGAGGAAAAGAAAGATGAGGGTGAGAATACTACTGAAAAATAGTAGTGGCGTTACTGGCATTTGGAATCTGCCTGTGAGATAATGAACCGCACGTTAGCTTATTAAAGCCTAGCTTGCTAGGCATTAGAGAAATAAAAACTAACCAGCTAAAAGCTAAAAAGCTAGAAAACTAAAAAGAATGGCAAAAGATTACTACAATATTTTGGGGGTATCGAAGCGGGCAAGCAAGGAGGAGATCAAAAAAGCATTTCGGCAACTTGCCCATAAATATCATCCGGACAAAAAAGACGGTGATGAAATTAAATTTAAAGAGGTCAGCGAAGCCTACGGTGTGCTCTCGAATGACAAGAAGCGCGCAGAGTTTGATGCATACGGAAGAACGTTCAGTGATGGTGGAAATGCCGGATTTGAGGGCTTTGAGGGATCTACAGGAGGGGCAGGATTTAACGCTCAAAATTTTGATTTTGGGGATATTTTTAATGAATTTTTCGGTGGCGCAACAAGAGAGCGTGTTAAACGCGGGCGTGATATTTCAATTGACATAGCGGTATCATTTAAAGAGTCTGTATTTGGAGCACAGCGGAAAGTATTGCTCACCAAAATTTCCAAATGCAGCACTTGCAGTGGTAGTGGTTCAAAAGAAGACTCTGAATTCAAAACCTGCAATATTTGTAACGGAAAAGGGAAAATACATGAGACCAAGAGCTCACTCATCGGCACTTTTACCAGTGTTCGTGTATGTGATACCTGCCGTGGAACAGGCTCAATTCCGAAAGACAAGTGTAATAAATGCAAAGGATTTGGAGTATTAAGGCAGGAAGAGGAAATAGCGATTACCATTCCTCCTGGCATCAGTAATGGTGAGATGATTCGTCTTTCAGGAAACGGAGAAGCAGTATCAGACGGTATGCCGGGGGATCTTTATATCAAAGTGCATGTGCAGGAAGACAAAATATTTACCAAAGAGGGAAATAATATACGAATGGATCTCAACGTCAAATTCACAGACGCACTACTCGGGGGTAATTACACAATCCAAACTCTAGATGGCGATATCACCGTCAAGATTCCTGCTGGAGTATCTTTCAATGAGATTCTGAGAGTCAGAGGAAAAGGTGTGACAATTGCAAAAAATCACCGAGGAGATTTGCTCATTCGTGTGAATATAACAGTACCTACAAAACTTTCAAGAAAAAGTAAACAATTGATTGAGGAGTTGAAAAAAGAAGGAGTGTAACACACCCAATAGTGTTATAGTTTTACTATGGATATTTTGGATATTTCTACCAGCACTGCTGTTGAGAAAGCTTCAGACTTGTATGGGTACTTTACCTCACTTCCTACTGATATGATGATTATCATAGGAGTGACTCTGGTTCTCTTTTGGTTTGCAACTCATTTCGGCAAGAGATCTATGATAGCCGTGATGTTATCATTGTATGCCGCATATGCACTGTTTGCCGTATTTCCATATGAGGATTATATAACGTCTCTTATAGTAGAAGAAATCCATCCACTTCTGCTTTCCGTCGGAGTGTTTCTCGTCTTGTTCATAGTCTTTTCTCTAGTGATACATCGTGTTGTTTGCGCTGAGTATACATCGAGTGGTATCAGGCGGTGGTTTGAAGCTGCTATTCTCAGCACCGTGACAACGGCATTCCTACTGGCACTTTCGTATCATGTATTTCCCATAGAAGAGCTATACGATTTCGGAGCACCCATTGACGCGCTCTTTGCCACAGAGGAGCTCTTTTTCTGGTGGCTCATCGTTCCATTTTTTGGAATATTCATTTCAGTACTAGGAGAATAAATATACAGTTGTTTTTCTTCCAAATCCGCTTATTTTCTGCTATTATTTTGCAAATGGCAGACAGTAAAAAAACACTGCTCTCAGGAGTAAAACCAACAGGAAGTCCGCATATCGGAAACTATTTGGGAGCAATGAAACAATTTGTGGAGCTGCAAAATGATTATAACAGCTCTATTTTTATTGCCGACTATCACGCGCTTACCACCCTTCAGGATCCACAGAAATTGGAGGAGTACACGACAAGTGTAGCGCTTGATTATTTGGCACTTGGCTTGGACCCATTAAAAGTGATTCTCTACAAACAGTCAGATGTTCCGGAGCACACAGAGCTCGCATGGATTTTCAATTGCATTACCACCGTACCGTATCTTATGCGCGCCCATGCCTTTAAGGATTCGCAAGCTAAAAACAAAGAAATCAGTGTGGGTACTTTTGATTATCCAATGCTCATGGCGGCAGATATTCTAATGTATGACGCCGATGTTGTCCCGGTCGGGAAAGATCAGAAACAGCACATCGAAATCGCTCGCGATACAGCAGGAAAATTCAACCGTATATTTGGAGACACATTCACCGTGCCCGAAGCACTAATATTGGAAGATGCGGCCATTGTTCCGGGAATAGACGGACAGAAAATGAGCAAGAGCTACAACAATACCATTCCACTTTTTGGGGAAACCGATGAATTAAAACGGGCAATTATGTCAATTGTTACCGATTCAAAAGGAGTAGATGATAAGAAGGATTCAGAGAAGGATAATGTGTTTGCCCTGCACAAATTTTTTAGCGAGAGTGAGCTACCAGAACTTGAAAAACGCTACAAAGAGGGGAATATTGGATACAAGGAATCAAAAGAAATCTTGTTTAAAAATATAGAAGCATTTGTATCACCACTTCGAGAAAAGAGAAACGAGCTTTCAAAAGATAAAAGTATGGTGTATGACGTATTAAAAAAGGGAGGGGAACAGGCACGTAAAATTGCACAGGAAAAAATGGCTGATGTACGAAAAAAGATTGGAGTAACACTAATTAGTAAGTAATAATATGAAGCGAACTTATATTGAAGATTTAAAAAAGCACATAGATAAATCGGTTATAATCTTTGGGTGGGTGAATGTCAGACGCGATCATGGCAAACTTATTTTTTTAGATGTGCGCGATAAAACCGGTATAGTCCAAACAGTACTCTTGCCTAAGCATAAAAGCATACACGAAGTCGGAAACGAACTTCGTCCAGAGTGGGTGATTGAAATACATGGTAGGGTGCACAAGCGACCAGATGAGATGGTAAATGAAGACACTCCGCTTGGTGATATAGAAATTGAGGTCACAGAAATTATTGTTCTCAGTCGAGCGTACGAACTTCCATTTGACAAAGATTCCGAAATGAATCTGGACACATATCTCGACCATTTACCACTTACACTACGTACAAGTAAATCTCGTGCGATTTTTAAAGTACAAATGGTTATTATGGCTGCATTCCGTGAATTTTTAGCGAAAGAGGGCTTTATTGAATTTCAATCGCCTAAAATCATTGGGCAAGATGCTGAAGGAGGAGCATCTGTTTTCGATGTTGCTTATTTTAAAACGACAGCACATTTGGCACAAAGCCCCCAATTTTACAAGCAGATAATGGTGGGAGTGTATGAAAAAGTGTTTACAACTGGAAACGTATTCCGAGCCGAAAAGCATAGCACCACACGTCACTTGAATGAATATACTAGTTTGGATATTGAAATGGGCTTTATAGAAGATCATAACGATGTAATGGAGCTAACCAGCAAACTCATGAGACATATTGCAGGGAGTGTTAAGAAGAACTGTAAAGATGAACTTACGATGTTTGATATAGCGGACGTTAAGGTTCCAAATAAAATTCCAGATATAAAACTCAGAAAAGCACAAAAAATAATAGGGGAGATGTATGAAGAGGAATGCTCAAATGAACCAGATCTTTCTCCTCAACACGAACGATGGATTTCAGATTATGCGCTTGAAAAATACAATTCTGATTTTATTTTCATTACTCATTATCCATCAGAAAAAAGACCGATGTATATTTATGACGATCCGAAAGACCCAGGCTACACAAGAAGTTTTGACCTTTTGTTTCGTGGCATTGAGATAAATACTGGTGGACAGCGAATCCACGATTACGATGCACTGGTACAGAAAATGAAAGACAAAGGACTTGATCCAAAACAGTTTGAATTTTATCTGCAAGCATTTAAATATGGAATGCCTCCGCATGGAGGATTTGGAATGGGACTTGAACGATTGACCGCAAAATTCTTAGGACTTATGAATATAAAAGAGGCAACTTTATTCCCGCGTGAATTAAACAGGATAGATACATTGCTTTCAGAATAATGAAGATAGAAAAACCAAATAAGACAATACAACGATTTGAGAATGGGACACTACTTGCCGTCAGTGCTCTGCTTGTCGCGTTTGGAATATCAGCGCTATTTGGTGGCACTGTGCCCATTGTCTCAAATCAAGAGATAGAAATAGAACAAAAGCCAAGCCCGTTTGTCGGAATTGATCTTGAGGCATCTGCAACTGTCGTGTGGGATGTTAACAATCAAAAAGTTTTGTTCTCAAAGAACGGGCAGGCGCAACTTCCACTCGCGTCAATCGCTAAACTAATGACGGCACTTGTTGCCACCGATAAATTACAAAACTCATCTGTTGTACTTATTGAAGGACAATCGCTTGCAGAGGAAGGAGACACCGGTTTGTTTATGGAAGAGCGGTGGCGTTTGGGTGAATTGCTTGGTTTTATGCTTCTGGTATCATCGAACGACGCCGCAAGTGCTGTAGCAGCTGCAGTTGGGGCACTGTCTACCTCAACGACTATTGCTTCTACAGTGACCGAGAAGTACCAAAACAACAAAACAGCGTTTGTATATTTTATGAACCAGAAAGCATCCGAAATAGGATTAACACAGACATACTTTCTCAATGAAACAGGTCTTGACGCGAGTTTCGGAACAGGAGGAGCATACGGGTCAGCAAAAGACATGGCGCTCTTGCTCGAGTATGCTATAGTCGAGGCTCCAGAAGTTGTGGATTTAACACGTTACAGCTCATTTATTTTTTCATCGCTGAGCAACATTAGGCATTCGGTTCGTAACACCAATGACAGTGTAAACAATATACCAGGGCTTATCGCTTCAAAAACCGGATACACAGAACTTGCGGGAGGGAATTTGGTATTTGCATTTGATGCAGGTATAAACCACCCAATCATTGTATCGATATTGGGCTCAACGCAAGAAGGACGATTTGTCGATGCTGAAAAACTTGTCGCAGCAAGCCTCAAAGCAATCGCCCAGTAATCAACAACAGCTTTTCAAAAGTATGTTTGAAGGATACAATAACATAGACCATGATTATTGATATTGTCAAAGTAATTACCCCAGCAGCACTCGCGTTCTTTATCGGTATGCTTATTACGCCGATTCTTACGCATTATCTCTACAAACACAAACTGTGGAAAATGAGAAGTACCTCGGTGGCAACTGACGGAAGGCCTGCACCAATTTCACAAAAACTTCATGCCGACGAGACAAAGAGGACACCGCGAATGGGAGGAATAGTGATTTGGGCTAGTGCATTCCTTACGATTATGGGTATTTGGACACTATCAAAAATATTTCCAACAGAGATTACGCAAAAATTAGATTTTTTAAGTCGAGAGCAAACATGGATACCATTTTTTACACTCATAGTAGGCTCATTGGTAGGCTTGGTAGATGATTTTCTGGAAGTTTCTGGGCGAGGTGGCCATATCGCCGGCGGTCTTTCGCTTAAAAAACGTCTTATTACCGTTTCGGCTATTGCACTGTTTGTCGGCTGGTGGTTTTTTGAAAAACTTGAAGTGTCGGCTATTGGAATTCCATTTTGGGGAGAACTTGAATTGGGAATGCTCTTTATACCGTTTTTTATTCTCGTTGCACTGGCAATATATTCAGGAGGGGTGATTGACGGAATTGATGGACTCTCTGGTGGTGTTTTTGCGGCCATATTTTCGGCATACGCAGGCATTGCATTTTACCAACAACAAATAAATCTAGCCGCATTTTCTGCCATGATAGTCGGTGCTATACTTGCATTTTTATGGTTTAACATTCCACCTGCTCGTTTCTATATGTCTGAAACCGGTATGATGGGCCTGACGATAACACTCACCACAGTAGCATTTATGACCGATACTTTAGGAGGAGGTCATGGGGTTTTTGTTCTTCCCATAATAGCACTACCACTTATTGCAACATCACTTTCAAGTTCAATACAGCTTGCATCAAAGAAATTTAGAAATGGCAGGAAAGTATTTCTTGTTGCACCGCTTCACCATCATTTTGAAGCGAAGGGGTGGCCTGGATATAAAGTTACTATGAGGTATTGGATAGTAAGCGCGGTAACTGCTGTTATAGGTACAATCATCGCACTCATTGGTTAATATAATTGACAATCGTGGCTCTTAAAAAAAAGATAGATAGACCATTTGTATTTATAGTTATCGTATTGGTAGTTGTCGGTTTTTTTATTTTTACTTCTGCTTCTTTAGGACTCTTGGCTCGTGATGGTCCTAAATTTTCTACTGTTGCGTTTAATCAGCTGTTTTTAGGGATAATTTTAGGGACAGTTGCTTTACTGATCACTTCTCATATTAATTATCGTTTTTGGAGAAAATATTCATTTTTTATATTTTTATTTTCTATTGTCACCACACTACTTGTTTTTGTGCCAGGGTTTGGTATCGAATTTAGCGGAGCCAAACGCTGGCTTTCGCTTGGATTTCTACCTTCATTTCAACCGGCAGAACTTCTTAAGCTAAGTTTTGTGATTTACTTTGCCGCTTGGCTTTCAGGCATTAGAAACCACATTCATGAGTGGCGGTATGGAATAGCGCCACTTCTTATACTGCTTGGTGTTATTGGGGCAATTCTACTCGCGCAACCCGACACAGGAACTTTTCTGGTAATTTTTGTGACTGCTATAGCAATGTTTGTCGTTGCGGGTGCACGTCTGCGCGATTTAGCGATTTTGGGGGCTGTATCGGCTGGAAGCATAGCGTTACTTGCGCTCATACGACCATATGTCATGGAGCGATTGCTTACTTTCATCAATCCAGCTTCTGACCCGTTGGGAACCAGCTATCAGATTCAGCAATCGTTGATCGCTATCGGTTCTGGCCAGATATTCGGAAGAGGATTTGGCCAAAGTATACAAAAGTTTAACTTCTTACCAGAAGCAATGGGGGACTCCATCTTTGCGGTAGCTGCGGAGGAGTTTGGTTTTGTTGGAAGCCTTATCTTAATTGCGCTATTTCTCACTCTGGCGTTCAGAGGACTTTCTATCGCCTCAAAAGCTCCTGATTATTTCGGTGGTCTGCTGGTGGTAGGTATTGTGATGCTTATTGTGTCACAGTCATTTATCAACATTGCGTCAATGCTAGGAGTATTTCCACTTACTGGACTGCCACTTTTATTTATCAGTCAAGGAGGTAGCGCTCTTTTATTCACTCTGGCAGGAATTGGAATCATCCTTAATATTTCCAAATATTCAAAACGGTGACGTGACGATGATATGCCCCAATAGCTTGTCTCTGTATGCTATACTGGTAAATATTAACAGGCTGTACTAGCCAATAACATAGCACGGAATGAAAATTCTTTTTACCGGAGGAGGTACTGGTGGGCATTTTTACCCAATTATAGCTGTAGCCCAAGAAATCAACGAGATAGCTCGTGAGCGCAAGTTGCTTACCCCAGAACTGTTCTATACCGGACCTAAGCCATACGATGAGCGCGCATTGTATGAGAACAATATTACTTTTAAAAAGAGCTCGGCAGGGAAAATACGCAGATATTTTTCACTTCTGAATTTTTTTGATGTATTTAAAACTGGGTGGGGGATAATCAAAGCAATTTTCCAGGTCTTTATTATTTATCCGGATGTTGTTTTTAGTAAAGGTGGGTACGCAAGTTTTCCAACGGTTGTTGCAACGCGACTATTTCGGATACCTCTTGTCATACACGAATCTGATGTTGTTCCTGGACGGGTCAATAAATGGTCAGGAAAATTTGCACAGAAAGTTGCTGTAGCATTTCCACAAACCGCGTCCATGTTTCCTAAAGTGGGAAATGTAGCACACACAGGTAATCCAGTGAGAAAAGAGCTCTACACGACTCTTCCGCAAGGAGCGCATGAATATTTAAAACTTGATCCAGACATTCCGACAGTTCTTATACTTGGTGGTTCACAAGGAGCCGACACGATAAATGATATTGTGTTAGGAGCACTACCTCGCTTGGTAGAACACTATCAGGTGATACACCAAACAGGTAAAAAACACATCAAGCAGGTTTCCGAAACAGCTGAAGTTATTTTAGAAAAAAGCCAGCACAAAGACAGGTATAAACCGTTTGATTATTTAAATACACTTGCTATGCGCATGGCAGCAGGTGCTGCTACACTGGTAATATCTCGTGCGGGGGCCGGTTCAATCTTTGAAATAGCAACATGGGAGCTTCCTTCCATCATTATTCCTATTCCAGAGAGTATTTCACACGATCAGCGAAAAAATGCATTTGCGTACGCTCGTGCAGGTGCTGCAATTATACTCGAAGAAGACAACATCACTCCATCATTGCTCATGTCTGAAATTGACCGCTTGATCTCAGATCCTACACTGCAAGAAAAGATGAAAAAAGAAGCAAAGAAATTTGCAAGCCTTGGTGCTGCTCGCACAATAGCCGAGGCGCTTGTAGATATTGCAGTTGCACATGAACCAAGGTAGCGTTAATACATGCTATTCTGTTTATGTATTACGTAGTAAAAAGAGTACTATGTGGTATATGGAGTTTACCGTAGATTTACGGAAGTGCTTTCTAACACTATCGGAGTGAAAAATAATGACAAAAAAAACAATGTCGGTACGGTAGTTACTCGAATTGCTCCCAGCCCAACAGGACTTCTTCATATTGGCACAGCCCGTAGTGCGTTGTTTAACTATTTGTTTGCAAAAAAATATGGTGGTTCATTTATTCTGCGCATAGAAGACACCGACAAAAAAAGAAGCACTAAAGAGTTTGAAACAGACATTCTCAAAGGGCTTAAATGGCTTGGACTTGAGAGTGACAATTTTTATCGCCAGAGTGAGCGACTAGAAATTTACAAAGACCACATTACGAGACTTATTGCAGATGATTTTGCCTATATCTCCAAAGAAGTGAGTAAAGATGACCCTAACGCGCAGGTTGAAATCATTCGTTTAAGAAATCCAAACAAAGAAATCTCTTTTGATGACATGATCCGTGGCACAATAACTTTCAACACAGAAGAGCTTGGGGATTTTGTCATAGCTCGCTCCACAGACGAGCCACTTTACCATCTAGCAGTCGTTGTGGACGATCACCTTATGGGGATTACCCATGTCATTCGAGGAGATGACCACATTTCTAACACTCCTCGTCAGATATTGATACAAGAGGCATTAGACATAAAGAGACCTCAATATGCCCATATTCCGCTCATATTGGCTCCAGATCGCTCAAAAATGTCCAAGCGCAGTGGTGCAACCCCGATATGTCAATATAAGGAAGATGGGTATCTTCCAGAGGCGCTACTCAACTATCTGGCACTGCTGGGTTGGAATCCCGGAACTGACGATGAGCTATTCACTCTTTCTGAATTGGTGGAACAATTTGATATCAAAGAAGTACAAAAAGGAGGTGCTGTGTTCTCAACCGATAAGCTAAACTGGTTTAATAAGGAGTACATAAAACATTTATCTGAGGAGGAAAGACATGAGAGAATTAAAGATGCGATACCAGAATCAATCACGCAATTGAAACGATATGAGGAAATAATCGATCGCATCATTCCCGTACTAGAAGAACGAATCTCTTACTTTGGAGAAGTCGAAAAACTTGCCTTAGAAGGAGAGCTTTCGTTTTATTTTGAGCAGCCAGACTATACTACTACTGCACTTTTATGGAAAGACAAAGGGAGTCTCAATGAAGTCAAAGCGCATCTCAAAGTATTGATAGAAAAAATAAATACGCTTGAAGGTAATTTAATTACTACCGAGCAGGTCAAAGAAAGTGTTTGGTCCTACGCACAGGAGAAAGGAAAAGGGGATGTGCTCTGGCCAATGCGCTACGCACTCACTGGCAGAGAAAAATCTCCGGATCCTTTCGTCGTGAGTGCTATTTTAGGAAAAGAGGAGACGATTCTCCGTCTGAAATATGCATTGAAAAAAATTTCTTAATATGACATATCACACATCACAGGTTGAAATATTGTCGGTACTATTTTTGACAGGATTACTGTTGATACCTGGTTTTGCACACAGTGCATTGATAGATGATTTAAAAGTAAAAATATCAAATCAAAACGCGCAAATAGGAGACATAGAACAAGAAATTAAAGAGTACCAAGGGCAGTTAGAAATTGTAGGAACTGAAAAAAAGAGCTTGGAAAGCGCAGTCAAAACTCTTGATATTTCAAGGAAAAAAATTGGTGCTAACATTAATCTCACTCAAAATAAAATCAGCGCGACCGGACTGACTATTAATAAATTAGCACTTGATATTGATGAAAAGGAATTCAGATTAAAGAAAAATTCTCTCGCGGTAGCCAAGAGTATTCGTTCTATGGACTTTATGGAGTCTGATTCACTTATTGAATTATTACTTGCATATGACAATCTTTCAGACTTTTGGAATGAAGTTGAGGAGCTACAACGCTTTCAAACGGGAGTGCGCGATAAAATGAGAGAGCTTTCAAATACAAAACAGGAGCTTGAGAAGAACAAACAGGAATCTGAAGAGAAAAAGCAGGATTTGACTGGTTTTAAAAACGAACTTTCATATCAGAAGAAGGTACTTGATATCGTAAGAAAAGAAAAAGATAATTTGTTGACTGTCACAAAAAACAAAGAGTCAAACTATAAAACGTTGATAGAAGAGAAAGAAGCACTGCGAGCTGCTTTCGAGAGAGAACTATTTGAGTTTGAATCTCAGCTTCGCTTTGCGATAGATCCAGAAAGCATTCCGCCAGTAGGGGAGGGAGTGCTTGCGTGGCCGCTTGATTCAGTAACTCTGACACAATATTTTGGCAATACAAAATTTGCAAGTGCCAATCCTCAGGTATATAACGGTAGTGGACATAATGGAATTGATTTGCGCGCATCATTGGGTACACGAATCAAGTCAGCCCTAACCGGCACCATAATGGGGATTGGGAATACTGATAATGTTTGCCCAAATGCTTCATATGGAAAATGGGTCCTAATAAAGCATAATAACGGACTCTCAACGCTTTACGCCCATCTATCACTTATCAGTGTAGGGAAAGGAGATAAAGTTTCTACAGGAGACGTTATCGGATATAGTGGCAACTCGGGTTACTCCACTGGACCACATTTACACTTTGCGGTGTACGCAAGCCAAGGAGTTGAAATACGAAATCTCAAGAGCCGAGTGTGTGCTGGTACTTACACTATTCCACTGGCAGATCTCAAGGCGTACCTTAATCCGCTGTCATATCTATAAGAGATGTATATAACTTTACTATTCATTGATATGCCTTCTGATATACTGAAAATGTCGATTATTAGTTTTTAATAATGCAATGTAACATGAAAAAATTTCACATGTTAGCATGGTTTCTATTGATAATAGGTGGCTTGAACTGGCTTGCACTTGGAGCATTTCAATGGGAAATAGGGATGCTCTTTGGAGGATCTGAAGAGATTGTCTCACGTGCAATTTATGTGCTTATCGGGTTGGCTGCAGTATATGAACTTGTTATGCACAAAGGAAATTGCAATAAATGTTCGACAGGAGGTGAGGGAGCACCTCAGATGGGAGGACAAGGGGGAAACCCATCAGTGTAATTTAGCAAAAGACATCAAAAAATCCCCGCAATCGTTGCGATCGCGACCTGCCTCTAACGGGATGAAAAAGAAGACGAAAAATAGCAGGTATTCAAAAAAGAAAGTCTTATATCGAAGTTCTATCACTGGGCGCTTTGTTTCAAAACGACATGCAAAAGGGCA
>JADFSL010000015.1 GCA_022560785.1 Patescibacteria group bacterium | reverse complement strand
CGATTTTCCTGTTGAGCCAACATAGCCAATGACTTGCCCCTGTACAACATACTGCCCGGCATAGACTATGTTTTTGCTGTTGTGGGCATAGAGCGTTTGGGTTCCATTATTGTGTCTGATAACCACATAGGTTCCGTATCCTCCGTTCCATCCATAATCACGGCTTATAATCACACTACCTGCCGCAGAAGCCAAAATGGGACTGCCGGCAGGGGCTGCAAAATCAATCGCATTGTAACCATGAAGTCTTTGCGAGAGCCTGCCACCTGCAACTGGCATGAGGTAGTAGCCCGAGTAAGTAGGTCCACCGACTCCTCTGAGAACATTTCTTTTCTTTATAGTATACGCCGGCCCACTCAACTCTCCATCTGGTACCACTACTATGGATCCAACAACGAGAATGGTGTCATCAGCAAATCCATTATAAAGTATGATTTCTTCTATATCGCCTTTGTATTTCTTTGCAATGCTTGCAATAGAGTCGCTACTTTTCACTATATGCCTTATGCCGGCAATGGGGCGGATGATGAGCGTTTGCCCGGGTTGAATCTGGGTGCCGCTTTTAATATTATTTGCCCAGACCACGGTGCTTGCCGACACATCAAACATGTCGGCAATTTGAGAAAGTGAGTCTCCTTCGCGTACAACGTAGACGCTAATTTGATCCGACTGCGGTCTATCATCAATGTCGGCAAGTGTGCCAGACGGACCAGAGTCTGGAAGAAGTGCTGAGCCACCTACAATCGTTATTTCACCACCTCCTTTTGCGGGGTTGGGATCAATATTGAGGGCTGCCCTCAGAAGTGGAAGTGTCTGCGAATTGTGCCAGTCTATTGTCGCTACATATTCAGATTTACTGTTTTGGGATACCAAAAGCTCGGACACAAAAGAAAAAATCCCCGCACTTGCTGAAACAGGAACCCCTAGCACCACTACCGCTAACACAGCAAAGATACGCTTTACGCTGTAGAGCTTGGTTGCATGCGGTTGTGTCACTTGATTCAAAACATCTCTATGTCTCAAATCAGGATCCTGTTGTGAAGATAATATAAGCCAATGTTTAGTGTGCCGTATCTGCCGTACGCGCGAATGTCTTTCAGCAAGACTCAGAAACCCCCTCTTTTGATATTACTATAATGATATCGCGAGTGGTGTGTAAGTCAACATATACAAATCAACATGTGGATAGTGTAATATTGCTATAAAAAATGGCTTATATTAAGGATAAAATGAGACACTCTGTGTAATCTATTTGTGTTATAGTGATTGAAATGAATTATCTTGACGAACTCAACAGCAGGCAAAAAGAGGCGGTTCTTCACAAAAATGGACCGTTGTTAGTCATTGCCGGAGCGGGAGCCGGAAAAACAAAAGTTATTACGAATAGAATTTTCCATCTTATCAGAAATGGGGTTGCCCCCGAGTCAATTTTGGCGGTTACATTTACCAACAAAGCGGCAAAAGAAATGAAAGAGCGAGTTGAGCAACTGCTCTCAGAAGATTCAACCCTGAATTTTCCTATAAAATCGTGCGACCGGCCTTTTATATCGACATTTCATTCCTTGGGAGTACATATTTTGCGGGAACACCACAAAGTAGTGGGGATATCAAAGCGATTTTCAATCTTTGACAAAAGTGATTCATCACGTGCTGTAAAAAGTGCTGTGGTCGCGGCTGGTCTTGACCCGAAAGAATTTGAATCAAAGGTACTTTTGAGCGCAATATCAAAACAAAAAGGGAAAGGGGTATCAGCCATGGTGTTCAGACAAACTGTTGGTAATGAATTTTTTCCACGAGTAGTGTCTGCTGTGTGGGATAAGTATGAAGATCAATTAAAGCGGGAAAGTGCACTCGATTTTGATGATTTGCTTCTGCGAACTGTTGCACTCTTGCGAAGTAATCCCAACATAAAGCATATGTACCAAAATAAATGGCACTATGTTCATATAGACGAATATCAAGACACCAATAAAGTGCAAAATGAAATGTCTCTCCTCTTAGCTGGAAGCAGGCAGAATATTTGCGTGGTCGGAGATGTGGACCAGACTATTTACAGCTGGCGCGGAGCAGACACCCAAAACATAATGGGTTTTGAACAACAATATCGTGACGTAACCACTGTTTTGCTGGAGGAAAACTATCGTTCAACCAAAAATATCCTTGAAGCAAGCAATAGCATTATTCGGAAAAATAAAAACAGGAGAGAGAAAAATCTCTTCACAAAAAAGAGGGGTGGAGATAAGATCACGTTGCTGTCATCATATGACGAAGCTGGGGAAGCCCTCTCTATAGTGGAAAAAGTAAAGGAATTACTAAAGAACGATGTGCAGCCACGTGACATAGCTGTGCTCTATCGCGCTAATTTTCAATCTCGAGCTCTTGAAGAGGCGTTTCTTGGTGAAAAATTACCGTATCAAGTGCTCGGTGTAAGATTTTTTGAGAGAAAGGAGATAAAAGATGTGCTTTCTTTCATTCGTGCATCTCTTAATCCGGAAAGTATTTCCGATATAAAAAGAATTATATCTGTTCCACCGAGAGGTATTGGTAAAATTGCACTTCTTAAAATTGCCAGCAAAAAAGAAAATGAGCTCAAAGGAAAAGCAAAAGAAAATGTAGAGAATTTTAAAATAATGTTGAGAGATATTGAAAGCTGTGCTCTATCAAAAAAACCAAGTGAGACTATTCGGTATGTACTCAAGCGAACAGGTCTTGAGGAAAGCCTCAAAGGAAAAGGGGAAGAGGAGCTTGAGCGACTCGAAAACATCAAGGAACTTGCAACTTTTGCACTCAGGTACGACATATTACCGAAAGATGAGGGAATTGAAAAACTTCTGGAGGATGCCGCACTTGTTGCTGACCAAGATGAGCTGAAAGAAGAAAGTAACGCCACACGACTCATGACTGTGCACGCATCAAAAGGGCTTGAATTTGAATACGTATTTGTGGCTGGACTGGAGGATGGTCTGTTTCCACATAAAGCCCTCTCGGACAGCAATGCTGACAACGAAGAGGAGCGTCGCCTCTTTTATGTAGCGCTCACGAGAGCGCGCAAAAAAGTGTTTTTATCATATGCTTCGGTGCGAACTATATTCGGATCACGCGAGGTATCGGTACCGTCTGAATTCATAACCGACATCGATGAGAATCTTATAGAGGAAGATGTTTCTATTTTTAAAAAAGAAAAAATAATTTATATAGATTGATATATGAAAATCAAAAAACCCAAGAAATCATTGGGGCAGAATTTTCTGACCTCGCAAACTATTGTAAACTATATTGTGAGAGTTGCAGAACTTAACAAGAACGACATTGTGCTTGAAATTGGTCCCGGTAAAGGTATTCTCACAAAAGCATTGCTAAAGAAAGTCGGACAGGTCATTGCAATTGAAAAAGATAGACGACTGATACCACTTCTTGAAGAAAAATTTGAAGAAGAAATTAAAAAGCAGAGATTGAAAGTGATAGAAGGAGATATCCTCATATACGATATAAAAAAACTCGGTGTGCAAAACGGAAAATATAAACTCGTTGCAAATATTCCGTACTACATCACAGGAAAATTCCTGAAGAAAATCCTCACATCAAACATCCAACCGAGGAAAGTAGTACTGCTTCTCCAAAAAGAAGTTGCACAGCGTATAGCACGAGAGAAAAAAGAGAGTATTTTGTCAATCAGTGTGAAAGTGTATGGAACTCCAAAGTATGTAAAGACTGTGCCCGCTCGTTGTTTCAAACCTCGACCAAAGATTTCTTCAGCGATTGTGGCGATAGAGAACATTTCAAAAAATAATTTTAAAAATGTGGATGAAAAATCTTTTTTCGCTCTTGTAAAGCGGGGATTTTCTCAAAAAAGAAAAAAATTGATAGGTAATCTAAAAACTCTTACAGAAAGAACTACGCTTGAAAACATATTTCAAGAACTTGGTATAAATACAAATGCCCGTGCAGAAGAAATTTCTACCGAAATATGGTTACAGATGATTCAAAAATTAAGTAATTAGATTAAAAACTTGAACCGTGGAAAATAATGGTTTCAAATATGCCATAGGGGCATATTCCAAATGTGCACGGTATATAACAGGTAGTGGGAGGGCCGACAAACCCCAACAGCTGTTGAGATGGGCGGGATGGAGGTCCAAACAGATAGCTCAAAGTTCCGGGAACCCACATGAAAGCTCCTCCAACGGGAGTGCCTACTGTTACTACATAACCATTTACACAACCTGTGAAAAGGGATGTGATAGCTCCTCCAAACGGTCTGTAAAAAGCGTTTCCCTCGCTTGGATAAAAAAGGGTTAACATACTGACAACCATGACAATCAGTACAACAATTGCCACACAATTTCTAGGTTTAGATAGTGAGTGTCTCATGTATCATCACTATAACACGCAAGCTCTCTGTTGCACCTCTGATATCCACAAAAAAGCGGGGTTTTATGGGGAAAAATAGACGCTGTGGTGATATAATTCAGGTACACATTAAATAAAAACTTGAATTTTCTGCCCAGAAAAAAAATAATAATGGCAGTTTTTGCACTACTGTCGCTGTCGGTGGTGGTTTTATTTGTTTCCCAACAAAAACATACTGTGTATCAAGAAACGGAAGGTGTGGCTTCCATACCCAACACGGTCCCCCAAACAACTCTTGACTCCGACGACGACGGACTCAAAGACTGGGAAGAAGTGCTCTGGGGAACCGATCCATTCAACCCCGATACAGACAATGACGGAACCGATGATGGTGTAGAGATTGCTGTAGACAGAAATCCACTCGTTTCAAGTTCGGGTGGTGTATTAGATACACTAGATAGTGAGGTTCCATACAAAAAAGCAGCGCCGAAGCGGTAAAGCTATCAGAAACTGATGTGACATCTAGAACATTTTTCAAAAAGTATTTGACATTGTTGCAATCTGGAGAAGGCCTTGATGAAAAAACACGTAACACCCTCGTAACTGAAACAGTTGAAGATATGTTCGCAGAAACACCCTCTCCTCAAATATATGATGAAAGTGATATTACCATTGTCACAAGCACCAAAGAAGCATTACAAAATTACGGAAATACAATAATGACTATTATCAACAGTTATGCAGAGCAAAACCCAGAGAATGAAGTAATACTGTTTGATGAGTTTTTGCGCACACAAAATGAGAGAGTGCTTGAAGAACTTGTAGATGCATCTGCAATGTACGAACAAATTTCAGAAGATTTTGTAACAGTTGCTGTGCCTGAAAAACTTGTTTCAATCCACCTTGATTTAATAGAATGGTATCTGATACTTTCTCGTTCACTAAACCACATGGGTAAAATTTTTGAAGACCCGGTTCTTGGGGCTAGTGGTTTTAAAAAATACATTGAGGTACTAGAGCAGCAGGACAGCACGGCTATTTTTCTGAAGGAGTATTTTAACAAAAATGGTGTTTCGTTTAATATCACAGAACCAGGTTACATTTGGAACATATAAATATAACAATGACTAGCACCGCTTACAAAAAAATAATGAGTTCAATGCTTGTTGTTTTCATTGTGCTTTCAGTATTTGTTCTGTCTTTCGCGTATAATCCAAAAACAGCCCACGCGGTGCCTGGTGTGTTTGTGCCAACAAACGATGTGCTAAACAATTTAAAAGAATCTTCCCTTGATGCAATTGGTTGGACTATTGCCAATTTGGTATTGAGCCAAATTTCAGCGAGTATTGTAAATTGGATTAACACAGGGTTTGAAGGAAGTCCTGCTTTTGTAACAGATTTTAAGGGATTTTTAACCGATATTGCGGATGAGGAACTTGGTAGGTTTATTGAAGGATCAGAACTTGATTTTCTCTGCAGTCCGTTTGCGTTTGATATAAAATTTTCACTCGCTCTTCAAGCTCCGTTTGATAAACGCATCTCATGTACATTAACTGATGTGGTTGGTAATATTGACAGTTTCATTAGCGGGAACTTCAGTGAAGGTGGTTGGCAGGGGTGGTTTGAACTCACCACAAAATCACAAAATAACCCGTACGGAGCATTCCTACTCACATCAGCCGAACTTAATTCCCGAATTGCCGGAAAACAAGAAATAGAGCTTTTCAAAGTTGATTTAGGTGATGGATTCCTCAGTTTAAAAACCTGCCTTGTGAAGAATTCAGATGGAAAATGTCTCCAGTCTCAAATAACATTACCGGGAAAAGTTATAGAGTCACAACTCAACAATACCTTAGCCGGTGGCCAGCAAAGACTTAATGTTGCAGATGAATTTGATGAAATAGTAGTTGCGCTATTTTCCCAACTCATTCAACAAGTGCTCTTTGACGGACTACTCAGTGGGGGGACTTCTGATTACACAAACGACCTTGGTGGTGAAAACGCTCAAGCCACACTTGAGAGAATCAGAGACGACATTCTCGATGAAGCAGACAGAATAATTACTTCAGAAGAAATATATAAAATAACAAAAGAAGGGGCCCTCAATTTAGTTATTCAAGAAGATCAGCAGTTGCTTCAGTTGCGGAGTTGCTACGAGAGCAGAGGAGGAGGAAGTCCAGCAAGTGTGGATACAACAATAGAAAACATAATTGATCCTCTTAAGGAAAGTTTGAATATCGATATTGCAAACGCGCAAACAGTTATTGATAAATTAAATCTTATTAAAATAGAAATTTTAACTGCTTCTACACTTAATGAACTTACTGACTTTGTGTTCAAACTCAGGGATGTTGACATACACAACCTTGGTGACGCACAGAACGAACATTTCCAAGTGTCTACACAACTAAATAGTTTAAATACGCAACAAAAGTTGCAAGCGTGCCTCAGAGACAATTAGGATGAAAAAGATACTACCATACATTCTCATATTGATGATTGTCACAGTGGGAGTTCTAGCTCCTTTTGGTGTTGCTGTTACAGATGGAGGGATCTCTGTTGAGATAAAGTATGCGTACGCCGAAGAGCATTTACTTAAATGTGGTTGGACAAATGTAACATGCTTGTTTGCAAATCTTTCTCTTATGGTCCTTGATGCGTTTGCTTTTTTCCTTGGGTTAGCTGGTATTCTTCTTGATTCTGCTGTTGAAACGACTGTTCTTAAAATGGGAAGTAGTATTGGAAATGTCGCGGCGATAAGTGAAGCTTGGGGTATATTCAGGGATGTGGCAAATATTGTGCTTATATTCACACTGCTCGCCATTGGTTTTGGAACCATTCTGCGTATCAGTGGCTTTGGTATGAAAGAGCTGTTAGCTAAGGTGATTATTATAGCGCTCCTGATTAACTTCAGTCTATTTTTTACTAAGGTAATTATTGACACCGGCAATCTGCTTGCTATTCAATTTTATAATCAAATAAAAACAGAGGAGTGTGCTGTGGCTTCAATTGTAGGGGGCAAGGGATGCAGTATATCAGGCCAGTTTATGAACGCACTTTCACTAACAACACTTTACAAAACTGACTCAACGGGGACCACGACAGCATCTTTGGGCATTAGTGTTGATGGAAAGGTTAACTATGGAAATATCATCACCATTGGATTAATGGGTTCTCTTCTTTTTCTTGTAACCACATTTGTATTCCTCGCAGGAGCATTCCTTCTCATTGCCCGTTTTGTAATATTGATTTTTTTGATGATTCTCTCACCACTTGCTTTTGCGGCAATGATACTGCCGATTACTTCAGAACATGCTAAAAAATGGTGGCGTGCTTTGATAAACTATACTATCTTTGCTCCAATATATTTTCTTTTAATATTTGTTGTACTTAAAATTATTGGAAGTGATAGCTTCAAGACTGCAATCGGACTGAAAGATGGAGATGCATTTGGGGCACTCACTACCAACACAGGTGGGGATATAGGTGCTCTTTCGATAGTTCTTAATTTTTTAATAGTAATCGGGTTTATGATTGCATCCATTGTTATTGCAAAACAACTTGGTATTGCAGGAAGTGAGGCTGTCATTAAAGCTGGGCAAAATGCCCGTAAATGGGGTCAAGGGGTAATTGGCACTGCAGCCGTTGGAGGGGCGGCGGCGGCATTGCGAACTTCTTTTGGTAGAGGAGCGAGTAGATTGGCAGAAAGTGATACTCTCAAAAAAGCTGAGGCACGAGGAGGAATCGCTGGGGCTTTGGGTGGGGGTGCTTTGCGAGGACTACGTGGCGTCGCTGGTTCAAGTTTTGACGCTCGCGCAACTGCAGCCGGAAAAGCATTAAGTAAAACAGACTCAACACTAGGTAAAGCAGGAGGAAAGGGTGGTTATGACCAGAAATTAAAAGATCAGATTAAGGAGCGTGTGAAAAGAGCTGAAGTGATTGGGAAATCGAGTGAAACTAAAGAACAAGGAGAAGAGAAAGCGAAAGCACAAATAAACCTTGCTGAGGCCCAGAAAGCTTTGGCTCCTCTTCAAGAAAAGGTAAGGGAAGCAAAAACCGCACACAAAGCGAACCCCACACCTGACAGCATGGTAACGCTAGAACAAGCTGAGACTTTGGCTAAACCAGTCTTACAAACAATAACACTTGAAAGTGGGAAAATACAAAATGTAGAGACAGCAGTAAGAGCGCGCGGTGAACAAAGAAAAGCTCAGTATGCACAAACACTAGAAACCGAAAAAACTTTAGATACTTTGTTTATAAAAGTTCCACGAAAAAACAAAGAGGGCGCAGCCGCAATTAGAAAAGGAAAGAGTAATGCACAAAAAATTCAAGATGCTGTTAAAGAAGGGCTGAAAGATGACAAGGATTTTAAAGATTCACTAAAACCAGAAGATGAGGGTTGATTTATAATAATTAAGAAACGCGTATGGATGATACACAAACAATAATAAAAGAACAGTTCAAGAAACTGCCAAAAGACATACAAGACGCAATTCTTGCAGTTGATTTGCGTGATAAATTAAAGATGGTATCAGACAAACACAAACTGCTTGTTGATAAGGCGGGAGTTCTTGAAAATGAAACAATGCTTGTCATGCTCGGACTTGAAAATCACAGCGCATATCCAGAGAGTATAAAAAAAGAATTGGGTATCACGAGCGAACAAGCACAAGAAATTACAAAAGATATAAACGAACAGATTTTTCTGCCCATACGAGAATCTCTCAAGAATATTGAGAAAAACAATGTTGAGGAGGCAGAAAAAGAAGAAGCGGAAACAAGTAGAGAGGGTAGCACGGTCACACCACCTGACACCTCAATTCCCTTTGTTGCAACTCCAGAGAAAAAAGAACCAGTACATTCAAGTAATATATTTGAAGACAAACTTACAAAGCAGGTGAGAACACCAAAAGAACATGTCAGACTCGATGAATCTACAAATAAATCACAAGAAAAGAAAAAACCCTATTCGGTAGACCCATATCGTGAACCAATTGAGTAAAGTTAGAGTATACTATAAACAATGCGCTTCCAAGTTCCACAATTCATTGAGGTAGAAGATAAAATCTTCGGGCCACTGACGTTTAAACAATTTATCTATCTTGCTGGTGCTGGAGGAATATCATTTGTGTTTTGGACTCTGCTGCCCAAATTTCTAGCGATTCTGGTTTCTGCCCCTATAGTGATGTTGGCTCTGGCACTTGCGTTCTATAAGGTAAACAACCGCCCGTTTATAAATGTGCTTGAATCCGCATTATCTTTTATGACAAAAGATAAGCTATACGTGTGGCGACAGGAGAAAAAAAAGAGTGAAGAAAAGAAAGTAGAGGAGCCGGTAGCACAATCTAATATACGTGTCCCTAAACTCTCAGGAAGTAAGTTAAAAGACTTGGCGTGGAGTCTTGATATAAAAGAAAGTATTTATTCAGATGAAAATCAGCAAAAGTAGTATTAGGTGCTAGCTTCTAGCTGATTAGCTTTTTATAAAAACAAAGCATATGAAAAAACCTAACTACCTAGTAAGCTATAAGCTATAAGCTAAAACAATGGCCACCACATCTAAATCAACACAGGATTTTGTTCCTATAAAAGAGGTCCGAGATGGTATTGTTATACTCAAAGACGGTTCGTTGAGTGCTATCCTGATGACTTCTTCAATTAACTTTGCCCTCAAATCACAAGACGAGCAAATGGCTATTCTGTTTCAGTTTCAAAATTTTCTGAACTCACTTGAATTTTCTATACAAATATTCATTCAGTCGCGAGATCTTGATATCAGACCGTATATCGCACTCCTTGAAGAACGCCGCACAGTACAAGTGGATGATTTAATGAGAATCCAGATACAGGAATACATAGAGTTTGTGAAAAATTTCACTGAAAGCGCCAGTATTATGACCAAAAACTTTTTTGTCATTGTTCCATACACACCCTCAGCACTGCAAGGCAAACATGATATATTCCAAATCTTTAGTGGCAAAAAGAGTGACAAAAAACAGGATGAAGATGGCGCATTTGAGGAAAACAGAACACAGCTTCAGCAACGTGTCTCAGTTGTTGAGCAGGGGCTTGTGCGTACTGGTATCCGAGTTGTTCAACTTGGTACTGAAGAAGTTATAGAGCTGTACTATAAGATGTTTAACCCGGGAGAAATGGAGAAGCCTATATCGCTAAATCAGTAATTAGAAAGCTTGTTAGTTTATAGCTGACTAGATTCTTAGAGAAAAATAGAGAAATATATTATGGTAAAATTTTATAAACCAATAAGCTAGAAAGCTAAAACCTAATAAGCTAAAACAATGGCATTTTTAGATTTTTTAAAAAAGAAGAAGAAAGAGGGGGTAAAGATTGCTCCAATCCTACCGAAAGAAATTTATGAGGCGAGTACTCTTGAACTACGGGATATAATAGCCCCGTCAGCCCTTAAGATTACGCAACGGGAAATGAATCTCGGCGACAAAGTGGTGCGTACCTTTTTTGTCATATCGTATCCACGATTTTTGTCGGAGAGTTGGTTTGCACCAATTATTAATCTGGACAAAATGTTTGATGTATCAATTTTTATACACCCAATTGATACTGTAACCATACTGCGTAAATTCCAGAAAAAAGTAGCGGAGGTTCAGAGCCAGATAAATGCCCGTGAGAAAAAAGGGCTTGTGCGCGACCCAATGCTCGATACAGCCCACCAAGACCTTGAGCAACTCCGTGACCAGCTCCAGCAGGCACAGGAACGGCTATTTGATGTAGGACTATATATATCGATTTATGGGGACACTAAAGAAGATCTTGATAAAACCGAGTCGGAAATAAAATCCATACTTGAATCAAAATTGGTGTATATAAGGCCAGCGCTCTTTCAACAAGAACAAGGCTTCAAGAGCACTCTACCTAGTGCAACTGATTTGCTTGGTGTACACTCAAAATTAAATTCAGCGCCGCTTTCAAGCCTGTTTCCATTTATCTCCTCGGACCTGACTGCTGATAAAGGAATACTCTATGGTATCAACAGACATAATTCAAGTCTGATACTCTTTGACCGATTCTCGCTTGAAAATTACAACTCAGTAACATTTGCAACATCCGGCTCAGGAAAATCCTATGCAACAAAGCTTGAAATCCTCCGCTCGTTGATGTTTGACACCGATGTCATCGTCATAGATCCGGAGAGTGAATACGAATACATGGCAGAAGCCACTGGCGGGCGATACTTTAATATTTCACTGAGCTCAAAACATCACATTAACCCGTTTGATCTACCCGAGCCGCGTGAAGATGAATCACCAACTGATATACTGCGCTCTCACATTGTCACACTTGTAGGACTCTTTAGAATCATGCTCGGCGGACTTTCTCCTGAAGAAGACTCTATTATTGACCGTGCAATAACCGAAACTTACGCACTCAAGGATATAACTGGTGATGCAAACTTCGCAAATGTAGAGCCGCCACTCCTGTCTGACTTTGAATTGGTGCTCGCCGGCATGGAGGGAAGTGATTCGCTTGTGCAAAGACTCAGCAAGTACACCAAAGGCACATGGGCTGGGTTTATCAACCAACCGAGTAATGTGGACATTAACAAAAAATTTGTTGTCTTTTCGGTGAGGGATATGGAGGACGACTTGAAACCGGTCGCAATGTATATTGTTACCAACTATATCTGGAACGCAATAAGAAGAAATCTTAAAAAACGACTTCTAGTTATCGATGAAGCTTGGTGGATGATGAAATCCGAAGACACAGCGTCGTTTCTCTACAGTATGGCAAAAAGGGGAAGGAAATATTATCTCGGACTTGCAACCATAACGCAAGATGTTGACGACTTCCTAAAGTCCCCATACGGTGTGCCAATGCTCACCAACTCATCAATACAAATACTTCTCAAACAGTCTCCAACCTCTATAGACTTAGTACAGAAAACTTTTAATTTAAGCGATGAAGAAAAGTTCCTCCTTCTTGAGTCAGGATTAGGAGAAGGAATTTTCTTCGCTGGGCTTAAGCATGTAGCAATTAAAATCATTGCGTCATACACAGAAGATCAGATTATTACTTCTGATCCATCTCAATTGCTCGCCATCAAAAAAGCAAAGAAAGATGTTTCAACACAAGAAGATGCTGAAAAAACAACCCAACCAGAACCGCAGAAAAAAAGTCCTGAGACCCCACCTGATACAATAACAAACACGTCTCCCAAAACTCCTGAAATTACTCCTGTACCAACGTCCGAGCCTCCAAAGCCGACTCCGCAGCCAACGGAGACTTCAGTCCATGCAAATGCCACTCCAAAAACTCCTGAATCGTCCGAACCTATTCCAACTGCTCAACCTACCGATATGAAAACAGACATACCTATTCAACCTTCTACAGAGACTCCGTCACCGGAAAACAGGAAGGGCTTAAGTGGTAATATATGAGTATAGTAGAATATAAAAAAATAAAAAATACAGGTCTTGGGGTATTGTTTATATTACTTTTTTTTCTGATACCTGTTTTTTCTACTGCACAGATTCCATCACTTGATATGTCGCTTATCCTTAAGTCTGCTCCTCTACACCCCAAACCAAACAAAGTGGTAACTGTAACACTGACAAGCTATTCAACAAATCTAGATAAGGCAGAAAGTATAAAGTGGTATGTAAATGGCAATTTGGTTGCGCAAGATGCTAGTATAAGTGCCATTTCTCTTAAAACAGGAGCATTGGGTTCACGCTCTACTATAGAGGTTGTGGTTAAATCCTCAAGAGGCGAGGTGTTGAGAAAGCAGCTAATATTGCGCCCAACCGACATAGATCTGCTGTGGGAGGCACAGTCATACACCCACCCACTCTATAAAGGAAAAGCTCTTCCGTCGTCACGTGCCTCAGTAACAACTGTCGCAATGGCATATTTTGTAACCAGTGGTGGTAGATTGCTTTCGTCTAATGAATTAATCTACAAATGGCGGCAGAACGGAAAAATACTCGGCAGTGTTTCGGGTCGTGGTAAAAACACTCTGACCACAGAGGCACCGAGGCTTTTCAATAGTGAACTTATTCATGTAGAAATAGAGTCAGCTGACGGCCTTTTGCGAGGCTCAGAAGCGATAGAGATAGAGTCGGTTCAACCTCGTATTATTTTTTACGAAAAAAATCCGATTCTCGGAACAATATATGAGCAGGCGCTACAGGGTGTATTTAGACTTTCCAATAAGGAAGTGACTATAACTGCGATTCCTTTCTTCTTCTCGGGAAAAGAGAAAGCTGATTCTGATTTAATATATGAATGGAGAGTTAATGGTTCTATTATTGATAACCCATCCAGACACCAAAGTAATATTACCCTGAGAAATATTGGAGACGGAAGCGGTAATGCAACAGTATTTCTCTCTGTACAAAACGCAAAGAAAATACTACAAGCTGCGCGGGGTAGTTTCTCGATTCAGTTTACCGAAACAGGTGCTTCAAATCCATTTTCATTTTAATTATATGATTCACTTAAAAAAAATAGTTGCTGGAGTATCCACTTTTGTTTTATTGGTACCCAGTATTCTTCTAGCGGAAACACATGCATTTGTTCCGCTTCAAGAAATACCAAATTTTACAGACAAAACCGACCCGGCATCATTTTTTAGTGCAATATTTACATTAGGAATCACTATTGCGGCCTTTCTTGCTGTTATAATGATTATGATAGGAGGACTTCAGTACATGAGTACCGATAAAATAAGTGGTAAAGAAGACGGAAAAGAAAAAATAACTCAGGCGATTCTTGGAATTATTCTTATTTTACTCTCGGTTATTATTTTAGAAATTATAAATCCTAACATTCTTGATTTCAACTTGTTTAATTAAAAAAAGTAATATGCGGTTTTTAAAAACATCGTTAATAGTTCTCTCAATATCGCTTGTTCTTGTTGTGCTTGCACTCTTTAGTTTTTCTCTATTCTCACCAAAGAGCGAAGTAGCTATTGAAGAGGGTAGGTTTGAGAGTGTTTTTAAAAACCTGTTTCCGTTCGGAAAAAGTGAGAGTACTGATGATCTTATTTCAGATACTGATTCCATTGCCGATGGTGTAGCACTCGAAGGAGATCAGCCTGTTCCCACACTTCGTAGAGTTTCAAATACTGCTGTAGCATCGGCTATCACGTTTGAAAGTGGTGAAGAAGTGGTAATTAGGTTTATTGAACGCGAAACTGGCCATATTTTTGATACCACTACCACATCACTACCACAAACAAGAGTTTCAAACACAACCATACCAAGAATTCAAGAGGTGTTGTGGTTGCCTGGTGGGGAGGCTCTCATACTACGTTATATTGATGAGGAT
>JADFSL010000014.1 GCA_022560785.1 Patescibacteria group bacterium | reverse complement strand
GCCAGGAATGAGTGCAAGTGCTTGAAAGAATCCTATCCATAATCCTTTTGCAGGAGCTATGATTTTGTTTTGTGTTGCCACCTTCTCGGCAGCAAACATAAAGCCGGCTCCGATAAGCAATGTCCATCCCACTACATATGCATTCCGAAAGACTGTTTCCATGTAATCCTCTATAAATAGTCCAACAGCTACTGCGGGGATGGTGCCTAATACAAGTGCAAAGAGAAACATTTTATCGTAATGAGAGGATGCTTTTCGCACAATGATAGATACTGCAGAATGTGCCAGCCGCAAAAACTCATGCCTGAAATAAATCAAAATGGCGAGCGATGTAGCCAACTGTAAAACCGCATCAAATGAAAGTCCAGAAATACCATAGGAACTCTCAAGACCCAAAATATCCCGCGCCAAAATGAGGTGCCCGGATGAAGATACTGGCAAAAACTCAGTAAGCCCCTGGATTGCCCCTAATATGATTCCCGATACAGTATTCATACTGTGCTATAATATCACTACTAGCGAATTTATATACCAGACATGGAAGACACGCACGAGGGGAGTAAAGAAAAGAATAATACATTATTAGTTCCTATTGCTATTGTCATAGCTGGAATTTTTATCGCCGGTGCACTTTTGACAACAAATAATGAAAAGAGAGAGGGTCAGATCGTCAAACAAAGCTCTCAGCAAGCATTAGTAGGAGGCACTCTCAAAATACCTGGTGTGCGTGCAAATGACCACATTTTAGGAAACCCTAATGCCGATATTGTCATTGTGGAGTATTCAGACACCGAATGTCCGTTCTGCAAGCAATTTCACAGTACGATGCACCAAATCATAGATGAGTACGGAAAAGATGGAACGGTGGCATGGGTGTATCGACACTTCCCACTCTCGCAGTTACATCCGAAAGCTCCCAAAGAAGCAGAAGCAACTGAGTGCGCTACCGAACAAGGTGGTAATCCCGCATTTTGGGCCTATACGGACCGACTCTATGAAATCACTCCGTCAAACAATGGATTAGACCTTTCACTTTTGCCGGTAATTGCTGAGTATGTTGGGCTCGACAAAGCACAGTTTCAGGAATGTCTCGACAGTGACAGATACAAGGAGGTAGTTGAAAATCATTTCAATGAGGCAATTGCCGCAGGTGGGCGAGGTACTCCATTTAATATAATGATAATTGGGAACGAGCAGATTGAGATACCAGGTGCACAACCATATCTATCCCTTAAAACGGTCATTGACCAGGTGTTGGAGAAGAAAGCACAGTCATCCTTGCTAGAGTAGTTTTTTAATATAAGTGCCAATGTCCTCTTATTTTCTAGGGGTCTTTGTTGTGTGACTCAATATATTGGGATTGTGACTTATTGACTACGTACTGTTTTCTTTTTATTATTACTATTGGAATATACTTTCTTTGGCTTTGGTCCAGGAGGTGTAAAATGAAGACGCGTGTATTGGGTATAATATGTCTATACCTTATCTGCTTCAATTTAGCATATGCAGGGGGAAAAGATTCAGGTTGGTACATAAGTGTGAATCAACACGGGTTTAAAACTTCTTTTACAAAAGAAGAGGTTAGAGAGATAGTATCTACGAAACACGAAGGACAGGGTATTCAGATGGGAAAGATGCTATTTAATCCATTCGGAGGAAACATCACCGGTGGTTTGGATATATCGCACCTTGTAGGACGATCATTGAAAGTGAACTGTATAACTAGGATTACAGAACATTGTCTTGAGAGTAATACTCGGGTCAAATTTGATTTAACAGTGATTCAAGTATTTCTTGACATCCCAGTCGTCGGTGGTGTGAGTGTATCTACATCGATTGGATTAGGCCATATGAGACTTTGGTTAGATGGTACGGTACAATACCATGACCAAGACTATTCTATTGTTACTCTACCACTAGATTTCAAAAGGAGCGGTACTGGTGTGGTCTATGCCGTGGGTCTGAAATATAGACTACCTAAAGATAGTTATTTGGGTGATAATTTTTCGATGGAACTAAAGAAAATGTTCTTTAGCATTGACAAAATGAACCAATATAACATCGTGCAACTTGCCATTATATACGGCTTCTCTTGAGTTTAAGCGCGCCCGCGACTATATGTCGCGGGCTTTTTCAATATAAATACTACTCCTCTACTAATCCGAGACGATAAATATCAAAAGAGTTTTCTCCTTCAAACATGTCTGAAGGATTTGGAAGGTATACTCGCGGTCGGGTAATTTCTTTTGTTGCATCATTGATAAGTTTATGAAAAATCACAAACTCCTCCCCACACTCGTCAAAATTGATGATATGTCTACGCATTTGGGATGAACCGTCTTTATTTTTTGATCGTTTGCATTCTTGTATAATGAACCGCCGTACCGGCTTATTGTACATATCACGCACAGTATAGTAGTTAAAGATTGCCTGAATAATAAAGAGTGTTTTTTGGACGCCATGTTTACTAAATGATTCAACAAATTTATGGTCAACGATATCAATTGCTTTGTTATCAACTCGGGAGCGAACTACAAGATCGGAAATTGCCTTGAGCGGTAGAGCGAGTCCATCCACCTTCGCAAGATTATTTACTTCCACTCCAAGAACACGATGACGAGGAGGTCGCGCAAGATAAAATGATATTGCCTGATTGTATCCTTTTATCATTGCCTCGCGTTTGCGTTTCTGTGCTCTGTTTGTTCGCGCTGTTCCAAAATTAATTTCAATATCTTGAATATTTTCAAGATACTGAGAGCCACATACAATAGCATCTTCTTTCGAAAGTCCTCCATAAAAATGCTCAAGAGCTTTATGCCCCGCACGTCCTATAAAAGACGAGGGTGAGGATGGTGTGTCGTATACCTTCTCAACGTAGCGTTTGTACCATGCCAGAGGATTTCTCAATAATGTCATGAGTGACGAATAGCTCCAATGAGAAATTGGTGGTTTCCGAGAAGGTAATCTTTTCATTCTCGTAAGTATAGCAAAAATCGATCTGCTCTTTTTATTTTGCAGTACCTTTTTCGTTTAAGCGTTTGTTATCTAAAATGCCTTATAGAGCTCTCATGAGCCTGATTCCCACTTTAGCGGAGTCACGAGAGTGAGTAGAGAGCGGGTGACCTCCTGAGCCGACCGACTGGTGTTTTGAATAATCAACTTGAGCGTTTCTTATTCAGTAATTTTTTAGCCGGTTTGCCTTTTCATGGTGGCGAATTTTTTCGAGCGCTTTTGCCTCAATTTGCCTGATTCGCTCACGAGTAACGCCAAATTCTTTCCCAACCTCCTCAAGTGTGTGATAGATGCCATCTTCCAACCCATTTCTCATGGCAAGAATCTTGCGTTCCTTTGGAGACAGGTCGTCAAGAATTTCTTCAATCTGGTCGGCGAGAATTCGTCGTGATGCGTCTTGATCAGGCGGGGTGATTTTATCATCAGCAATAAAATTACCTAGTGTGGACTTATCATCTTCATCCCCCACTGGATTTTCCAATGAAATGGTATCCTGGTTTATTTTTTCAATGTTGTAAATTTTTTCCACATCCAACCCCATTTCTGTTGAAATCTCCTCAGCAAGCGGATCACGGCCAAGCTCTTGGGAAAGTCTACGAACAGTCTGCTTGTATTTTGCAATAGTTTCAACCATATGAACCGGAATTCTAATGGTGCGAGACTGGTCGGCGAGTGCTCTCGTTATTGCCTGCCGTATCCACCACGTGGCATAGGTAGAAAATTTAAATCCCTTTGTATAGTCAAACTTATCAACCGCTTTGAAGAGTCCTATATTCCCCTCCTGAATAAGGTCAAGTAGTGTGAGGTCGGGACTGCGCCCAACGTATCTTTTAGCTATTGAAACAACGAGTCGCAAGTTGGCTCGGGCGAGTAAGTTTCTTGCTTCGCTGTCACCGTCTATAATACGCTTTGCTAAATCGCGCTCTTGCTGAGCAACAAGTAATGGGTATTGCCCTATCTCGCGTAGATACATCTGAATAGAGTCGTACGATGATGATTCTGATCCTCTTCGGTACACATTTTTCTTTTCTATAAAATCATTTGCCCCATCCTCAAGAAGTCCTCCACCTTCAAGAACATCAACACTGGCCGTATTAAACTTTTCGTATAGCTCCTCAAGAAAAAGAATGTCAGTCTCAATCGTTGGAAATTCTTTAAGAATCTCATCGTAAGTAACAAATCCTCGCTCACGTCCCTTAGCTAAAAGAGTATCAGCTTTTTTTAAAAGCTCTTTTTCCTTTTTACTTATCTTTGATTTCGCAACAGCTTTTTTGGGTTTGGAAACAAGTTTTGGTTTTTTCTGAAATACTTTTTTTGTTACACTCTTCTTTTTTCTGCTATTATATTCCCCTGTGCTCTTTTTCCGTAGTGTGCTTTTTTTGACACCAGTATGTTTGACACGTTTTTTTGAAACGGCTTTTTTGGTCCGTGTTGCTATTTTTCTACTATTCTTTTTCAATTTAGTTTTGGGCATAAATATGTACAATACCAATTAGATAATAAAATGTAACCTACTTGCTGTCTGAAACAGAAGCAAGTTGTTCTGATAATACTTTACACTTCCTGAGTGCGTCATTTATGTTTTTGGTTTTCCCTTCAACTTCTGCTAGCCGTAAATTTTCAAGTGCAGTGGTGAAACGCTCCCGAAGTTGTTCTTCCTCAAGATTATTGAGCAATTCTAACAGGCTTTCAGCAACATCTTCTCCTTCGCTGAATTCTCGTTCTGCTTCAAAAACCAGCACATCAACATCTTCCGATTTCCCTTTCATAAGCTCCGTAAATCGCGCTTTCCCCACAATTGATTTGAATCGATCTTTGGCACTACTCACTTTTTTGTTTTTTTTCTTTTCACCATGCTGCCAAAGCAAGAGTGCCACAATTTCCTGCTCTATAATATCCTTGCGGGTATTATCTGTATCGGAGATCTGCTCCTTCGGTATAAACGCAACCTTGTCAAAATTACCAATGTCAGAAACATCTTCAATTATCACATTGCGAACCTCTTCCCATACCGGATCTTCTGCAATTGAAAGTCTTGAGGCGATAGTCGCAACAAAATGAGCCTGATCAATTTTATTTGGAATTTGTGCAACAAAAGGAATTATTATCTCCCCCACTTTAAGACGGAGTTTCCTTTTATTCTTTTCCGAAGCACTAAATATATCAAGATAAAAATCAACAATATGTTTTGATTCCCGTATCACTTTTCTTAATTTATCTTTTCCAGCCTTGACTAAATCTGCCGGATCTGAGCCTTCGGGAAGTGCCGCTATTTTTACATCCATACCCATATGGAGCGCCAAGGATGCGCCTTTGCCTGAGGAAGCCACACCGGCACTGTCGGCATCAAAAGCCATTACGATGTTTTTTGAAAGACGATTGAGAAGTGTGAGTTGTTCTCCAGTGAGGGCAGTTCCTGAAAGTGCTACCGTATTGGTAAAACCACTCTGATGACACATCAGAAGGTCCATTTGTCCTTCAACTACAATTGAAAAATTGACTTTTCGTATCGCTAGCTTTGCTTTGTTGTATCCGTATAAAATACGCGATTTGTGAAAAAGTGATGTCTCGGGACTATTGATATACTTTGGTGCGTTATCGTTTTTGTTTATATTTTCGTCTGCTTTTTTTGCTCCGCCAGAAATAGATCCACTATTGGCAGGAAATATTCTGCCTGAAAATGCTATTACTCGACCAGAATTATCAAAAATTGGAAACATAATTCTACCGCGGAACCTGTCATAGTAACGCTCTTTGTCAGCAGACATTTCTTCCCGCCCACTCTTTTTAATCAATCCTGCTTCTTCAATTTCCACAGTTGAAAATCCCTGATGAGTGAGATGGTCGTGGAGTGTCCGCCAGTCGGAGAGTGCATAACCGATTCTCCAAAGTGTGAGCGTTTGTTTTGAGAGAGAACGTTCTTTGAGATATGAGAGCACGTCGCGATTTTCTTCAAGATTATTTTCAAAATAACGGGTAGCACTTTCCAAAATTCCGTAGAGCCTTTCGCGCTGCCCTTGTGATTCTTTGCTTTCAAATACAATAGACACACCGGCACGCGTGCCAAGTAATCGCAAAGCGCCTTGGAAATCCAGTCCCTCAAACTTTTCGATGAAGGTGAAAATATCTCCTTTTTCTCCACAACCAAAACAATAAAAAGTGTTCCTGGACGGTGAAACAAAAAATGATGGGGTCTTTTCATTGTGAAAAGGACAACGCGCCTTCATGTTGCTACCAGCCTTTTCAAGTTTTATATAGGTGCTGATTACTTCAATAATCCCCAGCCTGTCTTTTATTTGTTCTACATTTGAAGATGGCATATTTTGTTACAATCTGCTTTGCCTACAACAAAACGAGAGTAAGGATTTACGCAACACACGAGTAAAAAAACTATTGCACTAAATTTTATTTGTTTTCTCTCTCTTGGGCAACCTTTTCCACCATTATAGCCTTTGGACTTCCTGAGAAACCACTGCCGGCAGGTATCAATCTTCCAATGATGACATTTTCTTTAAGCCCAATCAGTTTGTCCTCACTTCCACGAATAGCGGCATTAATGAGAATCCGAGGGGTGTTTTGAAATGAAGCAGCTGAAAGAAAGCTTTTTCGCGAAAGAGACACTTCAGTAATGCCGAGTATAAGCGATTCGACAGTCGCAGGTGTTTTCTTGTTCTTTTGTGCTTCGGTATTCGCTTTTATAATTTCGCGTTCCTCAACAACCTCGCCCGTGGTAAAACCAGTGTCTCCTGGGTCTTTCACCTTTTGGCGTGAGAACATCTGCCGAATAATTACTTCAATATGTTTGCGTGAGATTGATGCTCCTTGTAGTTCGTAAATTTTGCTTATCTCGCTAATAATATAATTCTGTGCTTTTTCTTTGCTGCCAAAAATGTGAAGCTCGTCAATGTGCGCAGAGCCATCAGTCAGAAAATCACCCTTCTTAACTTTATCTCCTACTTTCACCAGTACCATTCTTCTGAAATGAACTGGGTACTCAATTTTCTTCTTTGAAGTTTTGGCTAATTTTTCATCTGGTAGCAAAATAATTAATTTCTCTTTTCCATCATCTTTTATTTCGGATACCGTTCCAGATACTTTTGCAATTGCCGCCGCACTTTTGGGAGCTCGTTTTTCAAACACTTCTTCAACTCGCGGAAGTCCTTGAGTGATATCTCCACCGACAGTAGCAGTACCACCTGAATGGAACGTTCTCATAGTAAGTTGAGTTCCCGGCTCCCCAATAGCTTGGGCGGCAATAGTACCAACGGCTTCCCCTATATCAATTAATTCATTGGTTGTTAAATCAATTCCATAACACTTACGACAAATACCATAAAGCGATTTGCACACCATTGGGGAGTGGACTGAAACACTGTCTATGTTTGATTCTTCAATTACTTGTGCATCTTCATCCGAAAGCATGGTGCCCTTTCCAAACAATGTTTTTCCTTTTCCGTCAAGAACAGGAGTGGCGAGTAGTCTACCTCGTATATTTTTAGCAAATGATATCTCAATACCAGATGCGCTTACTCTACTTATAGTCACTCCCTCTTTGCTGCCGCAATCATCTTCTCCGATTATCGCGTCTTGTGCAACATCAAAAAGTCTCCTCGTAAGATATCCTGCCCGCGCGGTGTTAAGTGCTGTATCAGCAAGTCCCTTTCGTGACCCGTGAGTCGTAATAAAGTACTCAATCGGCGTAAGTCCCTCCTTCATGGATGCAACAATGGGAAACTCAATGGTTTCTCCACGCGTGTTTTGAATAAGTCCCTTCATTCCTGACATCTGGGAAATTTGACCGATTGATCCTCGTGAGCCTGATTTCCACATATCGTACATCGAGCCATTTTTTTCAATTGATGCCGGAACCAGTTTTTCAATTTCATCTTTCGCAGCATGCCATATTTCAATATTCTTGCGTCGTTTTTCTTCCTGCGAGAGCAGTCCCTCATTGTACTGCTTGAGTACTTCTTCAGATTGTTCCTTTGCCTTCTTTATTAAATCTGTCTTGCCCTTTGGAACTTTAATGTCATCAATTCCAAACGTAATTCCTGAGCGTGTGGCGTAGGTGAATCCAAATACTTTAATTTTATTTATGATTTCGGGGATACTATCAAGACCGTATTTCTTGATAAGGTTATTTACAAGTATAGTCATACTCGCGCTGGTAATTTCATCATTAATGAATGGATAGTCGCTTGGCAAAATACTGTTAAATAAAAGTCTCCCCACCGATGTTTCAAATACTTTTCCTTCAAACGCTGTATATTTCAGATTATCAGTTGGTAACACTTTAATCTTTGCCCTGAAACCGACTTCACTAAAATCGTACGCACTGATTGCGGTGTTTGGGGTTGGAAATATTTTTCCCTCTCCTTTGTCGTTCTCTATGATTTTGGTCATCCAATAACAACCAAGTATAATATCTTGTTTGTTTGTTGAGACCACCACGTCGCCATTGCCAGGTTTCAAAATATTTTTATTTGCAGACATTATCATTTCTGCCTCCTTTTGAGCTTCATCTGAAAGCGGAATATGCACTGCCATTTGGTCGCCGTCAAAGTCCGCATTAAATGCAGAACACACGAGTGGATGAATTTGAATTGCATTTCCTTCAATGAGTATAGGTCGAAATGCCTGAACTCCTTGGCGGTGTAATGTAGGTGCACGATTTAAGAGTACATATTTGCCAGCTATAACCTCTTCAAGAATTGCCCATACTTCGGGTATGCCCTCATCTATGAGCCGGCCGGCACCGCGAATGTTATACGCAAGTTCTTTTTCCAGAAGTTTTGCAATGACAAATGGTCTGAACAACTCAAGTGCCATATGTTTTGGAAGTCCGCATTCATCAAGTTTGAGATCTGGACCGATAACAATGACCGAACGACCAGAATAGTCTACTCGTTTCCCGAGCAGGTTCTGCCTGAAATATCCTTGTTTTCCTTTGAGATAGTCGGAGAGTGATTTAAGCGGTCTTCGTTGTGCTTGGCTCATCGCTGAAAATAGCGTGCCACCATGCCTGATTGAGTTATCAAGTAGTGCATCAACGGCCTCCTGAAGAATTCTCTTTTCATTGCGCAGGATAACATCCGGGGCTTTTATTTCGAGTAGCTTCTTAAGACGATTGTTTCGGTTAATAACCCTTCGGTATAGATCATTGACGTCTGAAGTGGCGTGACGTCCGCCTTCGAGTGCAACCATTGGACGGAGTGCTGGTGGAATGACGGGAATGTTTTTTAAAAACATCCACTCCGGTCGAATGTTGGTTTTAATCATTGATTTGATGAGACTTATTCTCTTGTTGAGTTTTTCTCGTTCAACTGAACCGGCTTTTAGAATCCGTGTTTCAAGCTTTTCAAGAAGCGCAGGCATGTTGATGTTTTTTAAAATATTGTATATTGCTTCCGCTCCTATTGCAGCCTCAAATAATGATCCATAGCGGACGGCAAATTTGTGGTAGGTGAGCTCATCAAGTACGGCCCCTTCAGTAATACTTTCTATCTCCTGCTTTGCAT
Organism: Patescibacteria group bacterium; assembly: GCA_022560785.1. Lineage (NCBI taxonomy): Bacteria > Patescibacteria group bacterium. Next base: position 5,285 of record JADFSL010000014.1, on the reverse strand, counting down.
TTACCAAAAGCTCCTTAAGTTTTGTTTTTGTTTTTATGTCTGTAGCTTTCTTTGTTTTAGTTTTGTATTCAATATCAAGTTCTTTGAGTAGTTTTTCCTTCTCGTCCTTAATAACTTTGGTAATAATATATCCGGCAAAATAAACAACCTTTTCTACATCACTTGCTGAAATTCCCAAGATAAGACTGATCCGCGAGGGAATACCACGTAAAAACCATATATGCGACACCGGTGTTGCGAGAGCAATATGTCCCATCCTCTCGCGTCTGACTATTGAACGGGTTACCTCAACACCGCACTTCTCGCATACAATACCCTTGTACCGAATACCGCGATACTTTCCACAATAACACTCATAGTCTTTTTCAGGACCAAAAATCTTTTCATCAAAAAGACCACTTTTTTCTGCACGTTGGGTTCGGTAATTGATGGTTTCTGGTTTTGTAACTTCTCCAAATGACCAATCAAGAATTACGTCCGGGGACGCAAGTTTGAGCGTAATAGATTCAAAATTTGATGTGTTAAATGCTGATTTTTTCATCCCGTTAGAGATAGGTTCCGCTAGAAAATTCTAGGGAAACTATTATTAATTATATTGTTTTTAATTTCTCGATTTTTCATATTTTATGTTTTATACGGAACCGTTAAATATTTTGTGTTTTTTTATTATTCTAACTTTTGTTATCTCTAACGGAATTCATATATTTTACCCTCCTAAATTTTGCTTTGCAAAACTTTGGAGGGCGAGATTATTCAGTAGTGCTTTTTTCATGTTCTATTTCCGGTTTTTTGAGCAATACATCAAGTGCCAAGCCGCGCAGGTTGTTGAGCAATACATTAAATGCCGCAGGAGTATGCGGGTGGCTTATTTTTTCTCCTTTAACAATTGCATCAAACGCAGCGGAACGCCCTACGATGTCGTCTGATTTGATGGTAAGCATTTCACGAAGTGTGTACGCGGCACCATATCCGAGTAGTGCCCATACTTCCATTTCTCCAAATCTTTGTCCGCCTGCTTGCGCCTTACCTCCGAGTGGCTGTTGTGTGATGAGTGAATATGGGCCGATTGAACGCATGTGTATTTTGTCCTCAACCATATGATGAAGTTTCAGTATATACATATATCCAACTGCCACATCCTGTTCAAATGCCTCGCCGGTTCTCCCGTCGTAGAGTGTCATTTTTCCATTTTCTGCAAAACCAGCTTTTTTTAATTCCTCTTTTATCTCATTTCCCGTTGCGCCGGCAAACGATGGTACGATTGCTTGGTAATTGAGAGCGTGTGCGGCAAGTCCAAGGTGAAGCTCTAAAATCTGTCCCAGATTCATGCGAGATGGCACCCCTAGAGGAGTGAGTATTACATCAATCGGCTCACCTTCTTTTGAAAACGGCATATCTTCTTCGGGAAGAATTCTTGAAATTACTCCTTTGTTCCCGTGTCGTCCGGCAAGCTTGTCGCCGACTGATACATTCCTTAGCTGTGCAACAGTCACATGGATTCGTTTTATTATGCCTGAATCAAGATTGTCTCCATTTTCTCGCGAAAATACTTTCACCCCTATCACTCGCCCACGTTTGCTACCCTCCATTCGAAGCGAAGTATCCTTAACATCTTTTGCCTTTTCTCCAAAAATAGAGCGTAGGAGCCGCTCTTCTGGAGTAAGTTGTGTTTCTCCTTTGGGTGTTACTTTTCCAACAAGTATGTCCCCGACTCTGACCTCGGCACCGATTGTAATAATTCCGTCTTCATCAAGATTTTTAAGTTTGGTCTCACCCACATTCGGAATGTCGTGTGTGGTCACTTCTGGACCAAGTTTTGTATCGCGAACATTCACTTCGTGCTCGTCTATTCTAATACTTGTAAATCTGCTGTGCTTAACCAACCGCTCGGAAATGATGATTGCATCTTCGTAGTTGGCGCCTGACCACGACATAAATGCGACACGCATATTCTGTCCGAGTGCCATCTGCCCCCCTGCGGTTGAGGATGCATCGGCAAGCAAGTCTCCTTTTTTAATTTTTTGATTAGTGTCAACTACTGGTCTTTGATGAAATGAAGAGAAGTCATGTGTCCGTGAAAAATTAACAAGATTATATTCCTTTTGTTCATTTTTGCTATTTTGTATAACAATCTTAGAAGCATCTACAAAAGACACGATACCGTCTTCTTTTGCGATCACTATTCTACCGGTATTTTTTGCCGCCTCTTCCTCTATTCCGGTTGCAACGTATGGTGCCTCCGGAATGATGCACGGGGTTGCCTGCTTCTGCATATTTGAGCCCATAAGTGCTCGGTTTGCATCATCGTTTTCAATAAATGGAATCATGGATGTTGCAATAGAAAACGGTTGATTGGTTGCAATATCGATAAAGTGCACATCTTCTTTTTTTGCAATTCCTGGTTCTGCTTCTATGCGCACCTCAACCTCATCTTCTAAAATATTTCCCTTATCATCCTGCTTGATTGCAGCATGGGCAATGTTGTACTTCTCTTCCTCATGCGCATTGAGATATACTATTTCACTGGTTACCACTCCATTGCTTACTTTTGCATACGGTGTTTCTATCATGCCGAATTCGTTGATACGTGCGTATGTTGCAAGATGGAGAATAAGTCCAATGTTTGGACCTTCTGGTGTGTGAATCGGACACAATCTGCCATAATGAGACGGGTGCACATCGCGGACCTCAAGACCCGCTCGCTCACGAGTGAGTCCTCCTGGTCCAAGAGCCGAAAGTGTTCGCAGATGCTCAAGTTCTGTAAGAACATTTTGCTGTTGCATAAACTGCGATAGCTGATTGGTTGTAAAAAATTCTTTGATACTTGCCTGGAGCGGTCGCGGATTTATCAGTTGAACGGGAAGTGTGGTTTCTGCATCAACGGTAGACATCCTGTCCTGAATATTTCGTTTCATCCGCGACATACCAACACGCACTTTTTGCTGGAGCATTTCACCAACATATCGCACCCTCCTAAAACCAAGATGGTCAATATCGTCCGGCTCAGCTCCGTTGGTATTGTTGAGTTTTATGATATGCGACACTATAGAAACCATATCATCAAGAGAAATAGTTTTGCGTGACATCTCATCCTTATTGGTCAGCTTTCCAAAACGTTGATTGAAACGATGACGTCCCACTGGTGATAAGTCATATCGTTCTTTACTGAAAATAGATTGTATAAAATCTCGAGCATTTTCTGGAGTGGCAGGGTCACCATCGCGCAATTTTTTATGGATCTCTGTGTATGCATCTTCAACTGTTTTTGCCGGATCATTTTCAAGAGTGTCTTTAATGACTTGCTTTGCAAATTGGTTGTTTTCAAATAGGGAATACATATCCCGATCAAAATGTGCTCCCAGCACCCGCAATAGCGTCGTTATTGGAAATTTTCTCTTTCGGTCTATTTTAATATATATAGCACCATCCGGATCACTTTCTATTTCAATCCATGCTCCACGGGCAGGAATAATTTTTGCTCCAAAATATCTCTTTCCTTTAATTTCCTGAACATTAAAAAATACACCAAATGAACGCGCGAGCTGTGCGACAATGACACGCTCTATTCCATTGATAATAAAAGTACCGTGGTCAGTCATTATCGGAAAATCAGCAAGAAATATTTCTTGCTCTTTGGTGCCTCCAATTGTTTTGTTTTTGAGGCGAACAATGAGACGTAGCGGAGCATTGTATGAAAGCATTTGCCGCTTTGCATAGTACTCATCATACTTAGGTACCCCAAGTTCAAACCGCACAAATTCAAGTTCAAACTTCTTTTCTGAATAATCTTTTATCGGCGAAAATTCTTTAAACACCTCCTCGAGCCCTTCTTCAATAAACCAAGCAAAGGAATCCCTTTGTGGACCAATAAGATCGGGCATGTTAATAAGTGGTTTTTTGAAGCGCCCAAAATACTTCTGTTGCCTCTTTCCCTTTTGTTGAACTACTGTAGTGCTTTTTTCTTTATCCATAGCTTTGTGATTTCAATAAAATAGACCAAACACCAAACAAGACATCGCTTGAAAGCGAATATAACAAAAAGCTCAAGACTACTTAGCTTTTTCTAGCAAATTAAATATAGTAAAAATTTCTAATGCACCGTATGAAAAGAACCCTACAATAACTCAATCATGCTGTATAAATACGCGTAGATGAGAGTATACAGATACCATACGTCAGTGTCAAGGATTTATATGATATAGCCTGTGTATAAGTCATTTTTTCTTATTTTTCCTCCATTTTTCAATTTCTCTATGATTTCCAGAAAGGAGCACTTTTGGTACTTTATACTTTTTCTTCTTGTATTCTAAAATCTCCGGACGAGTATATACATCAAAACTTGCTGTCCTTTTCTCCTCAAGAGAATCTATATTACCAAGCACTCCTTTTATATTACGCGAGAGACTATCAATGATAGCCATTGCAGGAAGTTCTCCGCCGGTAAGTACATATGGACCAATTGAAATATGTTCTGCTTTCAATATTGTAGCAACACGAGCATCGACTCCTTCGTAGTGCCCAGAAATAATAACAACATCTTTATATCTTTTTGTCAGTTTGCGTGAATAGAGTGAATCAAACTGCACACCTGCGGGTGAGAGAAATATAATTTTTACTTTCTTTTTTCTGCCGATTGCTTTTGTAACCGCTTTTAATACCGGCTCTGCTTCTATAACCATACCCGGGCCTCCGCCATATGGCTTGCCGTCCACTCTTCTGTGTTTATCTTTTGTAAATAGACGAGGATTATAAAATGTAACAGAAATCTTTTTGTTTTGTATTGCCCGTCCAAGAATTGAAGTTTTCAAATATGAGTCAAATGCCTCAGGAAAAAGTGTGATGATGTGAAAATTCATCCCGTTAGTAATAGGACACGGACTGATTCAATCCTTGCCTAAATATTAAACTTTTGTTGCTAATCAATTTTCCTAACATATTGTATTTTAGTGTCCGTGATTACTAACGGGATTCATATTGTATTATTTAAACAAAAGCCCGTGGCGATAAAATACCACGAGCTTTTGTTTATGTCTAATTTAAAATCCGTCTTAGACCTTGAGATCTTCCATTGCTTCATCAACGCTCTTGGAAGCAGTTGGTGCTTCCCTTCCCTCAGGTTCCTCTATTTTAAGATTGACCCTAGAGTTGTTTTTCATGCCTACAACCCGAAGCAGTGTGCGGATAGCTTTGGCAGTATTGCCCTGTCGTCCGATGATTTTACCCATATCCTCTGGATTCACACCGAGAGTAAGCAGTACTCCCATTTCATCCACTGCCCGAGCCAC
>JADFSL010000013.1 GCA_022560785.1 Patescibacteria group bacterium | reverse complement strand
ATTCTCTAATTCGTACGAACTAGAGAATAGTGGAATTATTTTTGCTTTTTCTTTCCGTGTTTTTGTTTGCGTTCAATGCTTGCTTTTATAAACGCGGAAAAAAGCGGATGTGGTGCGAGCGGACGTGTTTCATACATAGGTCGGACCTATGTGTTTAGACCATATCAGGTTGTTCCTGCAAAAAATAAGAAAGTTGTTATCTATTATTTAATTATTGCACCACTCAACATCACTATTTTTCTTTTTTTCAATCTATCCCAGATTTCATAAGCCACAATGAGAAATACAACCCATGCCACGCCAAAAGAGAGCCCTGCAATAATATCAGACGGATAGTGAACTCCGAGATACACTCTACTTATCGCGATTCCTCCTATAAGTAAAGTCATAATAACCGTCCAGACAATACGCAAGAACCAGTTTGATAATAGGCGAAAGATGATATACCAGAGTAGTCCATACAGTGCTATTGCAACGACAGCGTGGCCACTGGGAAAACTATATCCGCTCACTTCAATAATACGATACTCAATGCTTGGGCGAGGACGAGCAATGAATTGCTTCATGAAAAAAACAAAGAGCTGGCTTCCTACAATAGATACAATAAGAAGGAACACTAGTGCCCAGTGCTTACGTATGAGTCCTATGAGAACGCTTATTGCAAGTATTCCAATAACAACCACACTATCGCCAAGAAAAGTCAACGCCTCAAAGAAAGGTGTCAGTGCTTCGGAACGAAAAGTATCTATAAAATAAACGACAAGAACATCGAACTCTATCAAATCATCTTTTGTAATGAGAAGTCCAGTAATGGCTACAAATACAGAGGCAGCAGCCAATGAAATAACAATCCCCAGAAGAATAAAAAAGGAAAAAGGAGCCCTCTTGCCTAAAGAAAGCTGCAGAAAGGTAGCTACCGTCCTTCTGATCTTTTCCATATTGTAAAACACCAAAAGTAAACCTATTGATTATTTTCGCCCTCTTCTCGCGCATCAGCTTCTACATCTGCTCGCTCTTCCTCTGCTTCTTGAATTGCCTCTTCAGCATCTTTTTTGTTATCCAATATCTCCTCTAATTCATCAATCATGTCTTCAACATCATCAAGAGATTTTTCTGCCTGCTTTGCAAGTCGTCGAGCCTCTTGGTAATTTTCCGCTTGGAATGCGCTCTGAGATTGTGAGAGAAGACCATCAAACTCTGTGAAAGCGTTTGCAGGAAGTATTACGCCTTCCTCAACAGCTTCGTCTGCCACTTCTTGTCTTTCTTCCCTAGCTTCTTTTATTGCTTTCTCGGCTTTGTGTTGTGCTTCCATCTCTTCTTCAATACGTTCTTCTTCCAGTTCTAATGCATCTTCAAGGTCTTCTTCTTTCAGCTCCAAAAGCTCAAGTTGTGCTTTCACCTGACCGAGTTCTTGGGCTAGTGCTTCTGTCGCGGCGGTGTCCCCCGCGCGGTGAGTGGCTTTCATTCTTGTTTTAAGTTCATCTTCTTTCGCCTCCAATGCTCGTTCCTGTTCTTTGAAAGCTTGTGCAAGAGTTGATTTTGGCGATTCAAACTCGTCGCCAAGTTCTTTTGCAAGAGCACTCACATCTTTCCCTTTTGCTTTCTCATCCTCAACGATAGTGGCAGCTTTTGCGATATTAGCCAAGAGTCGCGACTCTGCAACATCCAATCCTTTTGCCTCTACACCTTTTGTTTCTAAAATAATCTTTATTTCAGCGATTCGTTCAGCGGCAAAGGTAATCTGAAGATGGGCTTTTGCTTCTGGGTTAAAGGTAAAGAATTCCTGCAATGCTTCCCCTAATTTATCCAGAAAGTAAAGAGGGCTCTCAGGGGTAATCCCCGCGCTGGGTACCTGTTGCACCACCTCGGTGTTTGCATAACCGTCATCACCGTTTGCAAACCCTACTATTGGACTGATGGTAAAAGCTAAAAGAGGTACGAGAAGGAAGAAAAGAAGAATTGGTTTTGTTACATTCATAATAGTCTAGTTGTTAACCTTTTGCGTTACTTACAGAACCCATTTGCCGGAGTCAAACCGTCCCAAGTTAATCCATCAGCCGTCACATTTGTTACGTTAGTTTCGTAACATCTTGATTTAGCATTTTTAAGGCTGAAAGTGAGCATGCCATCAGTGCCGGTTGTTCCGTTTCCTGATGCGATAACGCTCCCATCACGAGAAAGATCAATTGAAACCAACGCACCGGAGACAGCAGCGCCGAAATCATCTACAACGGCAATGGTGATCAAGAGATGCTTGTCGCTATTTTTTCCTCCTTCAGTAACGTAGGTAATAGAGTTAACAATAACATTGCTCGCTTGTGTTACTGCTTGCAAAGAAAAGTTTGCAGTCGATGTCACACCTCCTGTTACTGCAGCTGGCTGTGATGCATCTTGGTAGCCGGTTGCTCCCGCAGTCACAGTATATGTTCCTTCCGGTACATCAGAAATTATGTAGTACCCTGTCGTATCGGTTGTTGCCTGACGTATTCCGTCTGTTACAGTAGCCCCTTCTATAGGGTTTCCGGTATCTACATCAGTAACAATGCCATCAATTGCACCGTACATAATAGCTGTGAGAGTGAAGTCTGCAGTGGTAATGGTATCTGCAACCACCGCAACGCCTATTTGTGAAGCACTGTTATAGTCAGTTGCAGACGCGGTTACTGTGTATGTGCCTTCGGGAACATTAGTAAGTGTGTAAGCGCCATTTATGTCAGTTGTTGCCTGCCGTGTTCCGTCAGTGACCGAAGCTCCTACGATCGGATTCAATGTATCATTATCAATCACTGTTCCACTGATCGTTCCTGTGGCAGGAGGAGGTGCTATTGTCGCAACTGCCGCAACAACACTTACCAAGCCATAGCCGTATTTAGAGTCACGTCCGGTATTACCAAGGTCAATGGCAGTATCATTCATAATTTGACGAACCTCGTCGTTAATTCGCCCGTCGCCGTTGGTGTCACTAATGCCGGCTGCAATAACTAATGCTGCTGACCCGGCTACGTGAGGAGAAGCCATTGATGTTCCGTTGAATTCAACATAACCACCGCCAAGCTTAGTAGAGTTAATGATCACCCCAGGCGCCATGAGTTCAAGCTCGGAACCTGTGCTTGAAAAACTTGCTCGCTTGTCGCTTTTGTCAGTGGCTCCTACGGCAATAACTGATCCGTAAACTGCTGGATAGCCGATCTTATCGCCTCGCCCTGGCGGATTTCCATCGTTTCCTGCCGCGGCAACAATCACCACGCCAGCTGTCTCGGCATTTTCAAAAGCAGAAGCAACGATATCACCAGGATTAGCTGAGCTTCCCAAACTTAAATTGGCGATATGTACTCCATTGTTCACTGTCCATTCCAGTGCAGCGATCACGTCGCTCCATGAGCCAGACCCACTAGAACTGAGAACCTTGAGCGCGTAAAGACTTGCCTCCGGAGCAACGCCGACAACCCCAAGATTATCATCTCCGGCTGCAACAGTTCCTGCAACATGAGTACCATGCCCGTTGTCATCCATTGGGTCTGTATCATTATTCACAAAATCATATCCGCCGGCATAGTTGACGGCTAAATCTTGGTGGGTGTAGTCAATGCCAGAATCAATAATTGCTATTTTGACACCAGCGCCCTTGTTGCCTCCGTTATGTACAATACCGGAACCAATATGTTTAACTCCCCATGTATTATCAAGTTCAGCATCAATGGCGTAGACTGTTCCATCTAAATCAACACTGGTGATTCGGGGATTATTTAAGAGCCCTGTAATTGCTGATTCAGGGATGCTGGCTGCAATTGCTGGAATGAGGTTGTAGTTGTATTTAATATTTCCGCCGTTGCTTCGCACCAGAGCTTCCCCACTCAAACCTGGCGCTTGGGTAAAGCCAATTAACACGTCAACCCTTGGAGATTCTGCCGCTTGGGTAAGGAGGGGGGTAACCCCTACCGCACCAACAATAAAGGCTAGGCCAAGAAATACTGTCATTAAAATATTTGTTTTTGTTTGCATATTGTTAAAATTACTGTTAATTGATAAAAATGATGTCAATTTTATTTTTGTAAATTATAACTTACATAAGTAAAAGTTAATATCTTTTGGCAAAATACTACTCGCTAGTAACCCCTTCAAAATGTTTTCTGACTCATCCGCCTTTGTTGCATGCACCGTGCCATCTTTATGCTCTGACGGTGAATAAATAGAACAGAATCAAAACAAGTTGGCTTTGTTTTGTCGTATATAAAACACGACGATAATCGGTATTATTAAGAGTTGCTTCTTCTATCTGTGTAATATAACCCTTCATATTAAATAGCAAAAATTTAATTGGTGTACTTAGAAAGTTAATTCTCCAAATCTATAAAGCAAGAATCCGATAAAAAGAACGAGGAGTAAATAATACGTTGTCCATCCTTTTGTCGCAGGAAACAGACGAGCTATGAAACTGAAGTTTCCTCGATACCACTGCCTTAAACCAAGCCAAGAAACCACATTCGCGCCAATACTGTCTATGAGGAGCAAGTAAAATATAATGACTAAAATTGTTACCTCCATATTTTTTAATTAAATGTTTGTTATATTAATTATTCTTTTTGAATGATTTCCGAAATTTTATTTGTAGGATTATCCATCAATTTTTTTAAAAGTATACCACACAATCATACACATGCACAAATAAAATTATTACGCTATTGAAGTGGTATTCGACACAAAAGCCGCACAAGTGGGCGGCTTTTGTGTCTGGATAAATTAAATTATCTTGCACACAGAAGTGTAGAGAAGTCTTTTTTTTTGTAAAAATAAACTAAGTAGCAAGCCAGCCGCCATCTACAAAGAATGTAGCGCCAGTTACATAACTTGCTTCATCTGATGCAAGAAATACCACCATAGCAGCAACTTCTTCGGGCTTTCCCATGCGTTTAATAGGTAGTCGTGCGAGCATAGCATCCATTTGCTCTTTTGGAATTTGATCAGCAGATACCATTGGTGTATCAATGACTCCAGGCCCTATTGCATTCACGTTAATACCTAGTGGGGCTAACTCAATTGCAAGTGTTTCCGTCATTCCTGTAACACCTCCTTTGGAGGCGGTATAGTGTGCCGAAGCATCAACACCTACGCCAACTTGTCCGGAGGCGATAGAGGTAATGTTGATAATACGCCCCCATTTATTTTTTGCCATCTCTTTAGCGGCGCGCTGTGCGCACAAAAACTGTCCCTTTAAATTAATATCTATTGTCTTGTCCCATTCTTCTTCTGTCAGTTCAAGAAATTTCTTTGGTTCATAGATGCCCGCGTTATTAATCAAAATATCTAGACGTCCATATTTTTCTATAACTTTATCAAACACATCATTCACTTCACTTGCATTTGAAACATCCATTTTAAAATAAGTTGCCTCTCCGCCATCCTTAATAATTTCTTGTACAACCGATTGACACTCTCCTTCATCTATATCGGTAATAATAACTTTTGCGCCCTGCGTAGCTAATGCACGCGCGTCTGCCGCACCCATTCCACGACGCGCACCTGTCACAAGCGCAACTTTATTAGTTAAATCAAACATAATGATATTTAATAATTTATAATTAAATGTAAATTATATAATTTCTAAGATATCGTGTACAGTTCGAAATATTAAATTTAGATAGAGCAATCTACCAGAAAGGTTCGAGTCAATGGCGATCTAAGCTCTTAGGTCACATTTTGAAAAAATTTCGGGTAGGCAAACAAAGGATATTTCAGAGGCACTAACTATTCCTAAGTGGCTGGTATCTTCGGGCTGGAACCGTGGTCGGACAAGCCCTGTAAGATTGTTTTCATTAGTTTTATTTTGTCAAAACGATGCTCCTCGTGCACAACGAGTCGGGCTTTTTTTTAATAATGTTATTTTACCGCATCTCTAGTTCTCTCTACATCTAAATGTTATTCCCCACCACATACCCTGTAGACCAACAAAGTTGAAGTGAGAAACCACCTGATGGCCTATTTATGCTAAGTAAATCTCCTGTTAAAAATAAATTTGAAATTTTCTTTGAACGCATTGTTCGCATATCTATTTCCTCTAATACTATTCCGCCATCTGCAACCACAGCTCTGTCAAACCCCATAAGTCCATTAATAGTAAGTGGAAGCGCTTTGAGTGTGTGAACTATATGTTTTCGCTCTTCTTTGGTTACAGAGTGAACTTTTTTTGTAGTATCAAAATTCTCTTCAAAAAGTGGGAGTATGCCCTTTAATGTGCCGTGTGGAATAAATTCTTTAACAATATTATTAAAAGATTTGTTTTTATTTTTATCAAAAACTGCAATTATACTTTTCTCAAGTGAGCCGAGGTCAGTGTCTGGATAAGCATCTATCGTTGCTGTAACTATGCCGTCATGAAGTAAGTCAGCTACTTTATGTGCGTTGTTTAATATAAGTGGTCCAGAAAGTCCAAAGTGTGTAAATAATACTTTCCCGGTTTCAGAAAAAGCTTTTTTTCCTTCAACAAAAAAAGTAATTTTCATAAATGAAAGCGATACACCAGAAATTTTCTTACTCCAACTCTCTTTTACAGAGAGCGGTACGATTGTTGGAGTAGACTGCAGTGCTGTGTGGCCCAACTTCTTTAACCATTTTAATCCATCCCCTGTTGATCCTGTTTCAGGATGAGAAACCCCACCAGTTGCAAAAAGATAATTGGTGGCTCTAAAAGTATCTTTATCAGAGACAACACCAATTATTTCATTTTTAGTTTTAAGGATTTTCATAACAGGAGTACCAGTCTTAACCACCACATTTCCATCACGTACATATCTTTCAAGAATCTTTAAAACATCTTCTGCTTTTTCTGTTTCTGGAAATGCACGCTTACGAGCCTGCACTACTAAAGGCAATCCTCTTTTTTCAAAAAAAGTAAAAGTATCTTCCACTCCAAACTGTGAAAATAAAGAATACAAAAACTGTTCGGCTTTATCGAAATGTTTGAGTAGCACTCGAGTATCGTGTTCAGCGTTTGTAATGTTACACCTTCCGCCACCAGTTATTTTTAGTTTCTTTCCTAATTTATGATTTTTCTCTAGTAAAAGCACTTTTTTACCTCGCTCACCAGCACGACCAGCCGCCATAAGGCCGGAGGCCCCGCCACCCACCACAATTAGGTCAAATTTTGTCCCTGTTATAGACATGTGGGCATACTACCACGTTGCGCCAAATTGTATTGTAAAACTGTGCTTAGTAAGTATGCAATTTTAGAATAATATTCTAACCATCTTTAAGTTCCTCTTTTAAAGAAAGCCTTATAGATATTGACAGAAGTGCGTGTTTGTATTATTATGTGAGCAAGCTTTTGATACTCGTGTAGGGCTCTTTAGCCGCAGACTCCGCCTACTTATATAAGGACAGCCACGTTTGAATTATTATACCTGCACAGATGCCCCGAAACGTGTCTACGTTTCGTTAATACACACATAAATGAATACAAAAACTAAAAACCGACCAAGTCGGAGCTCTTCAGGTTCGACTCGACGAAATACTTCTTCAAATCATAAGTTTGGACGTAGTAAATTTAATAGCAACAACAATAAACGACGCGACCTATCAAGAAGCGGTGGTGGTGGGCGTCGTGGTGGTCGAAAAATACCAACATTTGACCCATCTCAGTTCATAAACACAAACCCTGTTAATGTTGTTGAGGAAACATATAAACCGAAACATAATTTTGGTACTTTTGGTCTTAATCCAAAATTGGTAGAGAAAATTGCATCGCTAAAACTAGAAATTCCTTCCCCTATCCAAGACCAGATTATTCCAGAGATTCTCAAGGGAAATGATGTTATTGGTATTGCAGAAACAGGAACTGGCAAAACTGCTGCATTTCTTATTCCACTTATTGAAAAAACAATAAAAGATGGGAATAGGCAGACCCTTATTCTAGCTCCGACAAGAGAGCTCGCTCTACAAATCAACGAGGAGTTGCTCCAACTTTCACGTGGCTTTGGAATCTACTCTACAGTCTGCGTAGGTGGCATAAATATACGCCCACAAATAAAATCTCTGTCCCGAAAAAATCATTTTGTTATCGGTACACCAGGACGTGTGCTTGATTTAATTAAACGTAAAAGTTTTGTACCTTCAAAGATAACTACTGTTGTTCTGGATGAAGCAGATCGAATGCTCGATATGGGATTCATCAACGATATGAGATCAATTCTTTCACAAACACCACAAAACAGAGAGACTTTGTTTTTTTCCGCAACGATAACAAAAGAAACAGAAGGTCTTGTGCATGACTTCTTGCGCAATCCAACCACTATCTCAGTAAAGAAAAAGGATGTTGCAAACAATATTTCTCAAGATGTAGTTCGTTTTGAACATAACTCAAGATTTGAGAAACTACTTGAATTACTTTTAAACACGGAATTCAAACGTGTTCTTATATTTGGTGCGATGAAACACAGTGTCGCAAAGCTTGCAACACAACTTACTGCGGGAGGAGTTCTGTCAGAATCAATCCATGGAAACAAGTCTCATATACAACGTCAACGTGCTCTTAAGAGTTTTAAGGAAGGCAAAGTACGCATTCTTGTTGCAACAGATGTTGCCGCACGTGGTATACACATTGATAATGTTACACATGTTATAAACTACGACTTGCCTAGCACATTTGAAGACTACGTACACCGCATAGGTAGAACAGGACGTGGTACCAATCGTGGTAAAGCACTTACATTTATATCTAAATAAATCAGTTCCCTTGCGCCTATCACTGACTTGCTACTGGCTCTTTCGGCTGTTTTGCTTTGCAAAACATAAACAAAATAAAATTTCATACAATTTTTGGAGACGTGCCAGACGGCACATCTCTCACTTCCAGCATGCAGTACCTGGCAACCCACTCACTCTTGTTCGTGGCTTGCCATGCACCGGCTGGTGCGGGGCTGCCGGACTTGGGAATCTCACTGCTCGCTACGCTACGCTTTGAGAACCCACGGTTCTCAACAGCTTCGCCTGCTCTTCAACACGGGGAAACTAGAGTTTCCCCGACCCCCTTCCAGTTCGAGTCCAAGACCTCAACCAACTATAATGCAAAACAAAGCAACGATAAATTGCTCTGTTTTGGTCATGCTGCCGGACTTGGACTCGAACCAAGATACCATGCTCCAGAGGCATGTGTCCTACCATTAGACGATCCGGCAATATTCATTCAATAATCTTTAATTTTTACCACACTTTAGACTAAAATTAAAGATTGTGATTGACAATATAGATAAAATATGTTATTACGTAAAAAGATATCTGAACATTTAAAACTAAACAAACACAGGAGAAGGTGGGATGAAAAAGATTAATTTAGTTCTCTTAATAGTTTTTCTAACCATAACGACAAGCGTCATGGCAGGAGATATAAGATTTTCTTATAACAAATCCATGGACAGGGAAGCAAACCTACTGGGTGCAGATAGTATGCACTCACTCTACTCTCTTACCAATATTGGTGCTAAAAAAATCATTGGAAAGCCTAACAGTTTCTCTGGCAGAAGTGCCGAAATTATATTTGCAAGTCTACTTGGTCACATTACTAAAACCATGGCTCACGAAGAAGGCCATGTGTTTACTGCAAGAGTTAACGGTGCATATGAAACTGAAATAAACAATGATGTTTACTGGTGGCGTGGAAACCTGAATGATGCAGAAAGAATAAAAGTATCAACGGCAGGACTTGATTGGGTTAATGTTGAAGCTGAAAAAACTATCAACAGAAATATGGGAAAGAAAATTAATGTTTCTGAATTAATTTGGTTTGGACTTAATCAAGTTAATGCGCCAGGATATGTTTTTACAAAAACTGATACGCCAGAAAAATGTCTTGATGATTGCAGATACAACACCAATGACACAGTAAAATGGTATGGTCTTGTTGGGAAATCTGACCTTGATATCATGGATAAACTTTATTCTGATCTTAAGGTAGGCGCAGCTTGGCAGGCTTTAGGTCTCTTTGTCCCCATATACCACGGAATAAAATATTGGTCTGCAGGAAAAGAGTACACAATGCCTAACTGGTGGTTTAACCCACAGTTTGACATGACAGATGTTGGTGTAATGTACGCACTAAGCGTATGGCACAAATCAGAGAGTGGTACAACGGTTCACCTTCGTCCTGGGTTTGGCAAAAACAGGGTAGAAAGTGGTCACATAAAAGCTCTTGAAGTTGAACTTTCCATTCCATACTCTAATTATGTCTTTGGAATCAGAGGTGGTTCCTATAAAACACTTAAACGGTCTCATTCGTTTGGTGTTTCTGCGGAGAAAGTGGTGAGTAAAAATTGGTCAGTCGGTGTAGATATTGACCAATATTCGGGTTACCACAGAAAAAACCCAAAAGCCAACTCCGATTGGCATGAAACTTTGATTTTTGCCAAAGTTAGTTTTTAGTAATTACAACAAAGCCCCATGTTTGTCTTAACAGACAAACATGGGGCTTTTTTATTCCTTATTCAAAAAAATTCTACCTTTCTCAACGCTGCAGTAATCCAACAAAATAAAAACTTGTTAGAACAATACACAAAGTTGCCAGTTTATTCAAACCCATAATTTAATATCACATTCCACTATTCTCTAATTCGTACGAACTAGAGAATAGTGGAATTATTTTTGCTTTTTCTTTCCGTGTTTTTGTTTGCGTTCAATGCTTGCTTTTATAAACGCGGAAAAAAGCGGATGTGGTGCGAGCGGACGTGCTTGAAATTCCGGGTGAAACTGTGTTCCAAGAAAAAACGGATGTTTTTTCTTGGGTAATTCCGCAATTTCCATGAGAACTTCATCTGGAGACACTCCAGAAAACACCATACCACCCTCTTCAAACTTTTCAATGTATTCTGGGTTCACTTCGTAGCGATGGCGATGGCGCTCCTCTATATTTTTCTTTCCGTATTCATCTCTTGCTATTGTCCCCTCTTTTAGACGCGTTGGGTATGTACCGAGACGCATCGTGCCACCATAATTGTTTTTAGCAATAAGTTTTTTCTGTTCTGGCATAATATCTATGACTGCATATTTTGTATCCGGTTCTATTTCAACCGTGTGCGCCTTTTTCATACCCAACACATTTCTCGCATACTCAACCATCATAAGCTGCATACCGTAACAGAGCCCAAAGTACGGAATCTTTTTTGTACGCGCATATTCAATCACCCTGAGCTTGCCCTCAATCCCTGTCTCACCAAAACCTCCCGGCACGATAATGCCATCGTATTTAGAGAGTGATTGTAATTTTTTTCCTACACCGCTTTTCGTATTTCCCTCGGTGGAGAACTCTTTTGCATTGAGCCAATGAATCATCGGTTTGAATCCAAGACTATATGCAGAGAATTTAATTGCCTCAATCACCGAGAGATATGCGTCAGAGAGTATAAAATCGCCCGTATCAAAGTATTTACCAACAATTGCTATATTGACCTCGTCTTGTGCTGTATGCATCTTTTTGACAAAACTACGCCACTTTTTCATATTAGTCTTATCGCCAATGGATTTTAACTTGAGAAGTGAGAGGAAAATCTCGCCTAGATTGTCTTTTTCAAAATTGAGCGGCACATCATAGATATTGTCTATGTCGGGAGCGGATATGACATGCTCAGAACGAATGTTGCACGAAATAGCAATTTTTTCTTTTCGTTTTTTATCGAGTGGAACAGAGCTCCGCGCAATGATGACATCGGGTTGTATACCGTAGGCGTTGAGTTGTCGAACCGCATTTTGTGTTGGCTTCGTTTTCATTTCACCGAGTTTTCTGGGTATTGGCAAAAAGCTCACCATAACAAAAAGTACGTCGTCTGGATTTTTCACATGGAGTACTCGCGCCGCCTCGATGAACATCACATTTTGGTAGTCACCAACGGTGCCACCGATTTCAATGACCGAAATACGCGAACCGTTTAAATCCGCTGCCTTTTGAAATCTAGCTATTATCTCATCGCGAATGTGTGGAATCGCCTCAACACATTTGCCTTTGTAGCCGAGGTTGCGCTCTTTGTTGATGACATGCTGGTAAACCATGCCACTGGTAATATAATCTTCTTCTCTTAGATCTGTTCCCAAAAACCGCTCGTAGTTTCCCATGTCCTGATCACACTCACGACCGGAGCGAAGTACAAAAACTTCACCATGCTCAGTCGGGTTCATGGTGCCAGCGTCGACATTCAAATATGGGTCTATTTTAATAAGGTTTACTTTAAAACCCTTTGTTTGGAGCACTTTGGCAAGTGATGATGTTGCGATGCCTTTTCCGACACCAGACATTACTCCGCCGATGACGAATATATACTTGTGTCCAGGTTTATGCATGCCTTAGACTTTTAGGTGCCGCTTTACAGCAAGATAACTGGATACCGCACCAAGTACTGCTCCTGAACCAAGCATTAAGAGAGACAACTCAACAATGTTGCTAATGTAATAATCGTAAATATTGATATTGCCGAAAAAATTTTCCGTTATCGGCCCAAGCCAGAGTGTAATCGGATAAAAAACAATCAGGGTTATTACTGCGGCAACAACACCATACATTATTCCCTCAAACACAAAAGGTCCGCGAATATAGGCATTACTTGCACCGACAAGTCGCATAACGGAAATTTCATCGCGAGCAGTGTAAATGGCAAGCCGTATGGTGTTAAATGCAATGATGATTGAGGCAATGGCGAGAATCATGATGAACGCAAATCCAAATGTTTCAGAAGATTCTATAATCGCTGCAAGCTTGTCTATTGCGGCTTTGTTTTGAAAATAGTTTATCTTGTCAATTATCGGAGTCCCTGCACTTGCGAGTGCACTTTCCCCCTGTAGAAATTTTGCAATGCCCTCATACTGGGAAGTTTCATTTGCTTTGATGCTGAGAGATGCCCCGAGCGGGTTTTCTCCAAGCTCTTCGAGAGCTTGGAGTATCAGCTGGTCATCCGCATGTCTGCCCCTGAATCTGGTAAGTGCTTCATCACGAGAAACATACTCTACAAATTTAACTTCTGGCAATGTCTCAATAGAGCGCTTCAGTGCCAAAATTTCGTCTTCCGGCGCGGTTGTCACAAAGTATACATTGACATCAACTTTATCTTTTATCAGTTCAAGAGATGATTTAAATGTCTCGCCTACTAAGATGAGCGAGATGAACATAAACAGCGTAACTACCATGACCAAAATAGCCGCCAGAGAAACAAAACCGTTTCTCCAAAAGCTTACGAAGCCAGATTTTATTATTCGTTTTGTACTAACAAGTATACTCATAGTTATAGAGCGTATTTACCATTACTGTCATCTCTGACGATTTTGCCGTTATCCATCGTGATGACTCTCTTCCCGATAGAATCTATCACCCCTTTGTTGTGGGTTGTTAAAAGTATTGTAGCCCCCAGATCGTTTATCCTTTTGAGAATTTGCACAATTTCATACGTACTGATTGCATCGAGATTGCCAGTGGGCTCATCTGCTATGATGATATCAGGTTGGTTTACAATTGCACGTGCGATTGCTACTCGTTGTTTTTCTCCTCCAGAGAGTTCGCGGGGAAAATTCCATATTTTCTCTCCCAAATCCACAAGCTCAAGCACATGTGGGACATCAGACTCTATCTCCTCATCTGATCTTCCTGCGGCCTCCATTGCAAACGCGATATTTTCGTACGCAGTTTTATTTGGCAGCAACCTGAAATCCTGAAAGATTGTGCCGATACGACGTCTAAAAGTATTGAGCGAATCTCTTGCCAAAGTATGGATGTTGGTAGATTCAAAAAAAACAGTACCTTCGGTGGGCCGTTCTTCAGCAAGAAGCATTTTAAGGAGTGTGGTCTTTCCGGCGCCTGAGTGCCCCACGATGGAGACAAATTCACCAGAATTTATTGAGAGATTGATATTATCAAGTGCGACTGATCCTCCGTTGTATATTTTTGATAAATTATCAAAGTAAATCATGCCAAAAAATAAGGAGTTAGGTGACTATATTTTTTAATCACCCCACACCTTCTGATGTCATTTTTTATCATAAATGTCACAAGACATATTCTATCATACTCCATTTATACATGTCTTTCAAATAAAAGTTGTAATGGTTATGAAAAATAAAGACCCAAAAAATAACGGTCTAATAGAGTCTATTTTTCTACAAATTTCGCTCCGCGTCTATAAATACATTGAGATTACCATCGAGCACTCCATCGACATCACGAACTTCCACATCAGTCCGATGGTCTTTGACCATTTTGTATGGATGAAGTACATACGAACGAATCTGACTCCCCCACTCTATGCTGACATCCTTGGACACCGCGAGTCCTTGTGCCTGTTTTTTGCGATCGTCTTCCAGTTTTTTATACAGCTTACCCTTGAGTATTTCAAGTGCTTTATCCTTATTTTGTGCCTGAGAACGTTCCGATTCTACATGTACAGAAATCTTGGTGTCTTTATGGACTATCCGCACTGCGGTTTCTCGTTTATTGACATTCTGTCCTCCTGGACCGCTCGATCGTGCAAACTGTACTTCTATGTCATCCGGTGATATTTCAATATCTGCAGTTTTTTCAAGTTTGGGGATAATCTCTACCATTGAAAAAGAGGTATGCCGTAATTTTTTTGCATTAAACGGTGATATTCTTACTAGTCGATGCACACCCGATTCATTTTTCAGTGTTCCGTATACACCTTTTCCTGATACTTCAAATGTGATGTTACGATACCCTCCGTGGTCATTTTCATGTTTGTGAAGCACCTGCAAACTCCAACCCTTCTTTGAAACAAATTTTTCATACATACCGTAGAGCATGGCTGAAAAATCTTCAGCGTCGTCGCCTCCTGCTCCGGAGAAAATAGTTATTATGGCATGCGCACTATCATATTTGTCTACTCCCTTTTCTTCTTCTTTGAGCCCTCTTAATTCTGCTATAGCAGCTTGAGCTTTGTCCTTATCATCCCAAAAATTGGGATTTTGCATTTGCTCCTCAAGCTCTTTAATTTTTTCTTTTGTATCTTTCATACCTCCTCACTTAGTTTTATAGCCTTTTCTAATTTAACATCAACACTAACGACGGCATGACATATCCTCGCTATTCTATTCACATATGCAGCACTCATCGGTTTCAGCATGTCAAAATCTCCGTCCTTCTCAATCCATTTAATGACATGGAAAAGCGTATCTCTGTAATTACTTAATTGTTCTTCTTGTTTGCTCATGCCTCCTCACTTAGTTCTGCTAGGATGTCAGGAACTTTCTTTAGTGCTGTGTCGTAGTTAGGCATGGGCTTTTTCTTCAGTATTAAGGAAGTAGAAGAGTAATTCTTCTAATTCTATTGATTTATATTTGAGCGCCTCTAATACCGATTGCTTCTTATCAATGAACTCAGGATATATGCCTTCAAGCAATGTAGAAGAAACCTTTAAAGTCTATTTTAAAGGTGTAGTATTAATGCAGGAATATGGATTACAAGATGATAAAAAGTTTAATGTCTTTGAAGCAGATATAATCAAATTTGAAGATGAATTATTTCTTTTAAATTATGGACATTATGGTGATACTAGGACTAAAGTTA